>NZ_LLZH01000001.1:0-272562 GCF_001509495.1 Actinoplanes awajinensis subsp. mycoplanecinus
ATCCACACCCGCTCACCAGCAGGAGTCGGACGCGCCCACAACATCAGCGGAAGCTGCAACGGCCGCGACGAAGAACCGCCGGCCGAAGCCCGCACGATCGCGGCGAAGCACAGCCGCAGCCGGTGACGATCCACCACACACCACGACCACGCCCACACAAACCGACGCGTCGGACCGACCACCACCAAGCCGAGAACCAGCAGCACCATCACGCTCAACGCGAGCCACCACGGCATCACCCGCAGCAGCACCGACAGGACCGCCACCACAAACACCGCGACCGTGATCTCCAGCGACCACCACCACAACACCCGCAGCACCGGCCACGCACGAACCAGCAGCGCCACCACCAGGCCGACCACGAAACCCGCAACCAGACCCAGCAGCATCGCCAACAGCAGCGGGCGGAAAGCCGACAGCACCGCAGTCGACGCGGCCCATAGACCCAGGCTGACGCACAGGAACGCCAGACGCGCCCGCTTCACGTACCACTGCGACACCGGCGTCTCTACCAGCGTCACCGCCCCAACCGGAGCCGCATTGAACAGTCCTCTAGCCACGAGTCGCCACCTCCAATTTGACCATCACGTCTAGCTTGTATAGCCAAATAAACGATGCATCCGTAGCCGAGTGAAGTCAAGGGGTAACCGCGTGGTTGGCTAGACAAATCTTGACGGGCGCTGTAGAACAAGACAGTGAGCGCGGGCCTACCGATGTACCGCAAGATCGCTGGCGATCTTCGGGAGAAAATTCAAGCGGGTTTGTACCCCCCTGGCTCGCAGCTGCCGACTCAGGAAGAGCTATCGCGGCAGTACGGCGTTGCACGGATGACAACCCGCCAAGCCGTCGCCCAGCTCATCAATGAGGGCTTGGTCGTGAGCCAGCAGGGCCGAGGTGCCACCGTCCGCGACCGAAAGCAAATGGTCTACCGGCCTCAAGACGGCTGGGAAGCGACCACAAGTCCAACGATGGACCGGTTTACCGCCGCCTTTTCGCGTCATGGCCGAAATCCATCAATGGATATTGAGGTAGTCGTCGTCCGGGCCGACAGCCTGGTCGCAGAGCGGCTGGGAATTCCCCTAGAAGCGCGAGTAGCTGTACGAAAACGCGTAATATCGCTTGACGGAGAACCTTTCCACATCAACGACACCTACTATCCATATGACCTGGTACGCGATACAGAGATTATGGATCCAGCAGATATTCCAGGTGGCAGTAACTACGTTCTGGCAGAACGAGGCTATCGGGAACGGTATGCAATTGATGAATTTTTCGTACGGATGCCGACACCCGAAGAAATAAACCGCCTCGGGCTTGACCCAGGAACACCGGTTGCAATGCATGTCGTGACAGGCTTTACCGCTCGGGAAGAACCCGTAAGGTGCGATATATTCATCCTGCCTGGTGATCGTCATGTAATCATGTACGAGCGGATCCATCCGATTGATGATGACGGACGCCCGGTTCCCGCACCTCGCGGCGATCAGGCGTGACTCTGACTATCCGGAGAGCCAAGCCGGACGAGGTAGACCAGGTAGCGGCCTTGTGGACTCAGGCGGCAGCCTGGCTACAGAGGCAGGGTCAAGACCAGTGGCAGTACCCGATCAAAATCCCAGGGATTGAATCGGCAATTGCTGCACGAACGTGTTGGTTAGTAGCGGAACCAAGCTGCCGTGCTGTCGCCACCGTCACGGTGGATAGCTTCGCGGATCCTAAGCTGTGGCTGCCGGATGATCAGCCTCAGGCTGCGCATTACTTGCATCGCCTGGTAGTTAGTCGAGTAGTCCACATACCGCACCTTGGATCAAAGATTTTGGACTGGGCCAGCATTAGAGCGGCAGAGGCAGGCGCGTGCTGGCTCAGGCTCGACGCGTGGACAAACAATCCACAGCTCCACAAATATTACTTGGACCACGATTTCCACCTCGTTCGAACCGTTCTCACCCCCGACGTCCCATCAGGAGTACTGTTCGAGCGTCGCGCTGGTGTTACCCTCGGACTCGGTCCCGAACTGACTACAGTTGACTGATGTGGAATGGCAGCGCTACAGCGAAGGCCATTTCTACCGCGCGGGCTCAATGATGACTGAGCGCTCAGGACACGGGTCGCCACGTCCTATGCACCACTTAACCCGGAGTATCTGAACGGTGACAGCTAGATAGCATGGCCTCTGCATATCGACTACCGTGATGTTCTGGCCACACGGTAGGAGTTGACGGATGCCTGCAACCGCGCAGCCCTGGCGTCGGTACGGACATGACCGGGTGTACGTAACAGCAGACGACGGCACCCGTCTCGGGTTTCTCGACCTCAAGACCGGCGAAGTTCACGAGGTGCCTCCAGGTAGGGAAGACGAGTTCCACGCAGCGGTTCGACCCTGGGTGCAGGAAGCCCCGGCCGACAGTCCGCCAACGCCCCAGCGGCAGCACAAGGACGAGGACTCGCCGGGCCAGGACTCGCTGGCACAACCATGGACTGATCTGGCGGCCAACCAGCCCGGCCAGTCGCCAGCTGAGGTAGCTGCGGCCTACCGGCAGGCACAGCCCGTGCAGAGCCTCATCGATCGACTATTCAGCCGGCGGAACCCGGAACGTGCCTGGCGAGTGGGTGCGAAAGGAGAGGTGGAGACTGCGCGTCGGCTGCGCGGCCTCACCAACCCAGGATCCTTTGGCCTACGCACCGCAGCCACGTGGCACATACTTCACAGCGTCCCGCTTGGCGATCGAGGACGAGACATCGACCATCTCTTAATTGGAACCCCAGGCGTTTTTGCTATCAACAGCAAACGCCACGAAGGACTCGTCACAGCGACTCGAACAGCGATCATGGTTGGGTCGCATCGCACCAGGTACGCCGAGGTTGCCCAAGATGAAGCCCACCGGGCTCAGCACCTACTGACTGCGGCCGCCTCGCGGCCGGTTCCAGTCATACCCGTAATTTCCGTGGTTGCCGCTCCGGTCGTCACCCGAGGCCAGCCCCGAGGCGTCACTGTCCTTCCCGCCAAAAGGTTGGCAGAGTGGCTACTGGCGCTGCCAGAACACTTCTCGGGCGACGAGGTACAACAGATCTTCGAGGTCGCCCGACGCTCGACTACGTGGCAGCAGTAGCCAGCGGCCCCCGTGAGAACTTTCTATACATCTTCAAGGCGGGCCTCCGGCCCGCGCACGGCATCGCGTCCGGCCGTTCGCGCCTTGCCGCTTCGCTCCCGGCGCGAGCCGGCGCTGCTTCGAGCGGCGAGAGATGGACACGCCGAAACCCCCGATCGGTCCGGCTCTGAGACTGGTCGAGGGCTTCAGCAGCTGTAAACCTACGAGGTGGAGCGAGACGTACGCGGAGGAAGATCGGCGAGGTCGGCTAGGAGATCGCGCTTGCGCGCTGCGGACAACTCGTGAATACGCGCTTCTAGCTCACCAATCATCTGGTATAGATCATCGAACTCAGATTCGTTGCCAACCGCAATCCTGAGTGTTTCCAACTGCTGGATTACCGGCCCGGCATGGGGCGGTATTTGCGGTATCTCCGCGTGCGGCTCTTTTTTGCCCATCTCTACCTCCCGACGGAGCACGGCCGCGTGCCGCACTCAGCTTCAGTCAAGCGAGTCGCTGGCGGTCTTGCGCTCAGTTCACTGACATTCGAGCAACCCACAAACCTAGCGAAACCACGCCTCCGGCGGGCAGGACCTCCCGGCCCTGCACCCGGGAAACGCCTCCGGCGGCCAGGGCTGCCCGCCCTGGACCCGGGCGGCTCCGGGATGTCCGGCCCGGCCGGCAAACCACCGCGCACCGAAGGCGACCAGACCGCGTCTGCCCGGTCCAGGTCGTTCGTCCGGCGGGGCGCTCCACCTGGACCGGGCAGACGCGGCCCGGCAGGGCGGTGCCTGCGCGACGGGATGCCACCCACGGCAGGCGGGTCACCCGGCTTGCATTGATCGTGGCCCGGACAATACGAAAGATCATCAGGCACAACCAGGGCACAACCCAGCCCCAAAAGCACCACAAAACGATGAGAGTCAATGACAGCCATCGGGGCAGGTCACGACCCCGATCGAGCACGTTCGCCCAGGTCACCTCTCCCCCATGATTGGTTCGAGATGTACTACAACGTCTGACCCTGGGCGTCGCTTGTTGAGGCGGCGGTCATGCTCGGCTTCGGCTGAGCGTGGCCGCCGCCTCGATATATGCAAGATCATGTGCGGTCTGGACTGGCATACTCCGCGCGTGATCTCCACTGTCGACCCGGCCTCGTTCGGCCCGGCCTCGTCGCGCCGGCTCCGGCGCGGCGCCCGCGGGGCTGCCGCGCTCCTGCTGACCCTGACCGCCGCCGCCGGCTGCTCCTCCGGCGGGAGCGACACCGCGCGGGCGGATCAGCTGTCGTTCGCGTTCCACCGCATCGGGCCGTCCGGGTACATGGACCAGATGCTGGAGATCACCAACGCCGGGCGGTCGGCTCTCGTACCGACGCTGAAGATCACGGCGGTGGACGAGGCCGGAGTGGCGCTGCCCGGGGTCACCGTCACCACGGCGTACGGGGCGGACCGGGCCGGACTGGTGCTGGCCGCCCGGGAGACGTCGTACGACGTGCTCTCCTTCGCCGGCGCCGACACCGCGAAGGTAACCGATGTCCGGGTGACCGTCGGCGACCTGACCACCGTGGACTTCCCGGAGGCACCCGACCCGGTGGAGCCCCAGCCGATCGACGACCAGGGGCAGCCCCGGGAGAAGTACGAGCCGTTCGACGCGGTCGTCCTGACCAACCCGAACAGCGGCACGGTCTCGGCCGGCGTGGTCTGCATCTCCTGGAACCAGCCACCCGACGGCCAGCCGCAGCAGGCCCGGAAGGTCACTCCGCTCGGCACCACGACGATCGAGGGCGGCGCGGCGGCAACCCTGCCGGCCCAGGGGGACGCCCGGAAGGGCTGCGACAGCCTCAAGGCCTACTTCGCACCGCCGAGCTAGCCGGGCCCCGGCGCGATGGACGGCGGCCCGGACCGGACCGCCGTCTCGGGTCCGGTCAGCTCTTCCAGGAATCGCCGGTCAGGGTGCCGTTGGGCCAGAGGTTGATTTCGTAGTGGTCGCCGAAGCGGCCCGGGGTCCAGCTCACGTTGGCCTTGGCCTTCGCGCCGGCGAACTTGCGGGCGACGGTGATCTTTCCGGCCACGGTGGACTTGGCACTGAAGTCGGCGTAGATGTGCAGGCGGTCCTGGCCGAGACGCATCGTGGGCTGGATGTCGCCGCGGGCGTCGGAGGCCCAGGCCGAGTTGCGGACCACGCTGTGCCAGTTCTCGATCACGAAACCGGTGACCTTGCCGCCCTGCGCGCACCAGCGGTAGGTGAATCCACTGTCGAGGACCTTGACGGTCAGCTTCTTCACGGTGTGCTGCTCGGAGGCACGCCAGCAGCTCGCCGCGGCGGCGACTGCCGGGGCAGCGCCGGCGGCGGCCAGCAGGCCGGACGCCGCAACGGAGGCGACCGCGGCGGCCAGGAAGCGCGCTGCACCATTTTGAAGCTTTTTCACTGGTTCACGTCCTTGTTTCACTGTTTATCCGGTACGTCGATTCTTCGGCTCCCGGGCCGTCTGCGCATCACCCCGGAACCGGGTTTCACCCATCCAGGAGCGGCATTTCGACGTAAATGACTGGATGCCCGAGGGGCTGCCCCGCCGATCGATGTTCCGCCGCTGACCGACCGGCCAGGCCAACCCGTCGTGTTTCAGTGATACGTGCGCTTGCCCAGCAGCCGGGCCGACGACCAGAGCAGCTCACTGCGGCGGTGCGCGCTGGCGATCGCCCGAGCCGGGTCACGTGGCAGGCCGGTGACGATCATGCGGCTGATCAGGGCGGCGAGCCGGCTCTCCGGCAGCGGGAGCGGCTCGGGCGCGACCACGCCGAGGTACGGACGACGCAGCGCCCGCGGGGCGATCACGGCGAGGATGCGCCGGAGGTGCGCCCGCTGGGAGACGATCGCGACCGGGCGGTCGTCACCGAAGTGCCCCTCGTTCTCGCAGCGGAGCAGGTTCGTCACGGTGTCGACGGACCGGCGCTCCACGCGTACCACATCGGGGTTGAACCCGGAAGCGAGCAGCGAGTCTCGCATCGCGTCGGCCTCGGGCATGCCCTGGAACGTCTCCCCCGGAGCATCCGGCGCGGTCCACGGCGTGCCCTTGCCGTCGATCGGCGACTTGTAGCCGGAACAGACGATCACGCCACCGAGCCCGGAACGGTGCAGCTCGGCGGCGACCGTGACGCGGGCCGCGCCCAGCGGGGTGAGCCCGAGCCCGTCGGCGGCCCGGCCGCGGCCCGGGACCAGGATGTGCGCGACCTGATCCAGGGTCAGGCCGGGCGTACCGGGCAGCACCTCGAATCCCACTCCACCCAGTCTGCCACCAAGATCGCGGCAGGACCCTGGCTGGTGCTCAGGGGTGCCTCCACACCCCTGAGGCACCCCTGAGAGCCAGCCGACGGCCGGGACGCGCGCTGCGGTCCGGAGCAGGCGCGGTCTGGCGGTCAGAGCAGGCGGCCGAGGTCCAGGAAGACGGTCTCGCCGGTGGCGTCGTCGATCGCGTCGTTGTCGGTCACCGCGTAGGTGCGCCCGTTGCCGGCGACGGCCAGGCCCTCGAGCTTGTCCTGCACCCAGCCGTTGTCCGCTCCGAGTGCCGGCAGCGCGTCCTTGACCAGCTTCTTGGTGACCGTCGGGGTGCCGGTCCAGGTGGCCGGGACGTCGAACCGGTAGATCTTCTTGATCGACGCCAGGGTGCCGCGCTGGTTGTCCCGCTCGATCACCGCGAACGTGTTCTTGTCGATCGCGACCAGCTCGGACAGCCCGGTCCAGCCGACCGGCGCGGTGTCCAGCGGGTAGAGCAGCCACGACCAGGTCTTGGTGACCGTGTCGTAGCGGCCGATCCGGGCGGTGTTCGCCGGGTCGCCCTTGATCGTGCGCTGGACCGCGACCCAGACCGACGTGCCGGTCTCGGCGACGCCCTCGAGACCGTTACTGGTCACCGCGGCCGCGACGTCGGCGGAGAGCGGGATCTCCTCCCGGACCTGGCCGGCGGCGTTCAGCCGGACCAGCAGGTTCGGGTTCTTGCCGGCACCGGTGCCCTCGACGGCCAGCCAGTAGCCGTCGCCCTTGCGGGCGACCAGGCCCTCGGCGTCGTAGCCGACCGGGGCGCCGTCCTTGGTGACGGTCAGCTGAGAGTCGATCTTTCCCCTGGTGCTCAGGCCGAGGATCCGGGTCGGCGAGTAGGCCGAATCGGTCACTGCCACCAAGCGCTGAGGAGAAAAGGGCACCGCGGAGAGCGCGGAGAGCGTCCCGAACGGGATGTCCCGCACCGAGTGGAGCTGCGGGTTCGCCGGAACACCGAACCCGTACACCTGGACCGTGCCGCGGATGCCGATCGACGGGTCCTCCTCCTCGGAGGAGACCACGAGCAGGTTCCGGGACGGGACCGCGACGACACCCTCGGGGGCGTTCGTGGTCGGCAGGAGCTGCGTGAAGCGCGGCTTGACCGGGTTCGACACGTCGTAGACGGCGGTGAAGTTGCCCCGCTCGGCGTTGACGAAGACGTACGGCACCCCGCCCATCGTCGCGAACGTCACGTTCTCCGGCTCGATGCCCTTGGCGTCCGAGCGCTTGTCCGGATACTGCCCGTGCTCGACGGCGATGTACTCGAGGGTGTTGCCGGCGTCCCAGACGGCCCGGCCGGCCCGGACCGAGAAGATCGACCAGCCGCGCGAGCCGCCCTCGTAGTCACCCTCGTTGGCGGTGGCGAACAGGTCGTCGGTGAGCCAGGTGACGCCGTCCGGCTCGCGCTTCGCGGTGATCGAGCCGGTGAGCTCGATCTTGTCGTCGTCCAGGGTGTCGACGCCGTCGACGGTGACCGTGCCGGCGCTGAAGTGCTTCACGACCTTGCCGCTGCGCAGTGACACCACCGCGAGGTGGTTGTTCTCCTGCAGCGAGACCACGGCCTCGTCGCGGGAGTTGACGCTGACGTACTCCGGCTCCGGGTCGGTCGGCGCGACCGCGGACAGGCCGGTGAGGTCGACCTTGCTGACCTGCCAGGTCCGGGTGTCGATCACGGCGAGGTAGCCGGCCGGCGCCTGCGGGATGGCGCCGTCGTCGACGTCCTCGTCCCGCTCGTTCTCGATGGCGACCGCGACGTACCGGCCGCTCGGCGCGACGGCGACCGAGTCCGGCTGACCGCCCAGGTCCAGCTCGCGGACCACGGCGCGGGTCTTCGCGTCGACCACGACCAGCTTGCCGGACGGGTCGGTGAACGACGCGCTGGTGTTCACCCCGGCCAGCAGCAGCCGGCCCAGGTGCGCCACCGACGTCGGCTCGCCACCCATCGCGAGGGTGCCCAGCGGCTGCGGCCGGGACGGGTTCGTGATGTCGACGAAGCCGATCCGCTCACCCGGGCTGTCGGTGTAGACGACGGTGCGGCCGTCCTCGGTGACCGTGGAGATCTCGGCCGCCGCGGTGTCACCGATCGACGAGTTCAGATAGACCGGGAACGTGGAGAGCCGGTGGAACGAGGTGGAGCGGCCGTGCGCGGCCGCCGCGGCGGGCACACTGCCGGCCGCGGCAAGAGCCAGGACGGAGACAACCGCCGAGGTGGTACGGCGTAGAGGCATGCGCCCTGATTACGTTAAGACTCTTTCCTTTTCATGGACGGGAACCGAACTCGGGGTGCCGACAGGTGTCCAGATCAGCAGAGCCAGGCTGAACCAGACATAAATGTTGCCGCCCAGCAGCTCCAGCGGCGGCCGGGGACGGTTCTCCCAGATCCAGGTCAGGTGCGAGGTCATCAGCAGGTAGGCGGCGATCGCCAGGTACGCCGGCCGCCGGTCCGCCGCGGTCCACAGCGTCCCGAAGCACCGGATCAGCGCCGGGATCAGCCAGACACAGTGGTGGATCCAGGTGACCGGGCTGATCAGGCAGCCCAGCACCCCGGTCAGCGCCAGCCCGCCGACGATGTCGTCCGGCGTACGCCACACCCGCCACCCCCAGTAGGCGAGCGTCGCCAGCACACAGACCAGCCAGATCTTCGACTCGAGCACGTCGAACGGCAGCCGGGCGATCATGCCCCGCTCGGACTGGTTGGACAGGAACCAGAGCGACCCGACCCGGTTGGTGTCCCACAGTGCCGACGTCCAGAACTCCCGGGACTGGTCCGGGAAGAGCGCCCCGGCCAGCACGGTCGCCCCGGTGGCCGCACCGATCGCGGTGCCCGCCTCCTTCCAGCGCCGGGTGACCAGCAGGTAGAGGATGAACACGCCCGGGGTCAGCTTGATCGCGGTGGCCAGCCCGATCCCGGCGCCGGCCCACCACTTGCCGCGGGCCACGCCGAACAGCATGTCCGCCGCGACCACGGTGAGCAGCAGCGTGTTCACCTGGCCGAAGCTGAACGTCTCGCGGACCGGTTCGAAGCTCATCGCCACGCAGAACGCGATCCCGAAGGTGAACCACAGCGGCTTGCCGGGGCGGCGCAGCAGCGGCTCGGCCAGCCACCAGATCAGCAGCCCGACGGTGAGCACCAGACCGATCGAGGCGAGCACCACCACCAGCCAGAACGGCAGCACCGACATCGGCGACATGACCAGGCCGGCGAACGGCGGATAGGTGAACCCGTACGGGGTGTCGACCCGCAGCCAGTCGTAGACCATGCCGCCGTCGCGGAACCAGTACTGCACCGCTCCGTAGTAGACCTTCGAGTCGAAGAACTTGTTACGGAGCTCGGAGGTGAGGACCAGCCCCACCGTCGCCAGCGCCGCGGCGACCAGGGTCAGGATTCGCTTCATGCAGCACTTTCCACACTAGGAAACCGGCGAGCACGGTCATGCCCACGGCGCCCTGCGCCTTCGTGGCGAGGGCCAGGTTGTATCCGTCGGGAAGGCAGAGGGCGGCGGCGACCGCGCACGGGACGGCCAGCGCTTTCGCCGGCGGGCGCAGGGTCGCGGCCAGCACGGCGAGGGGCCAGATCGCATACCAGGGGTGGAAGACCGGGGCGAGAAGCACCGTCGCGGCCAGCGCCAGCCCGGCGTGCAGCAGCGCGTCGCCGCCGCGCCAGGCCCGCCGGAACAGCCAGAGCAGCACCCCGGCCAGGGCGATCATGCCGAGCACCCGGGTCACCGCAACGGCGTGCGGCACCCCGGCCAGCTCGAGGGTCATCCCGATCGCGGTCGGCGGCGCGGTCCACTGCACCGAGACGCCGCTGCCGGTCAGCCCGGTGATCCAGCCCAGGCCCAGGCCGGACGCGACCGAGACGACGGCCAGCGCGCCCACCGCTCCCCCGGTGAGCTCCGCGGCAGCCCGCCATTTCGAGCGCGGGATCAGGAAGACGGCGAACGGCAGCGCGACGATCGCGGTGGCCTTCACACCCACCGCGAGCCCGAACAGGATCCCGGCCGGCCAGGCCCGGCCGGTCGTCGCCACCGCCAGGCCGCCGACCAGCAGCGCCATCATCACGGCGTCATTGTGCGTGCCGGACACCAGGTGGATCAGGACCAGCGGGCAGGCCAGCACGAGCCAGACCGCGCGCGCCGGCGGCACACCGGCCCGGCGGGCCAGCACCGGCAGGCAGGCGCCGATCGCCACCACGCCGGCCACCGCGATCAACCGCAGGAGGGCGATGGTCCCGGTGAGCGATCCGCCCACGGTCGCCGCCAGGGCGGCGAGGACCAGGAAAACCGGACCGTACGGGGCGGGGGCGGCACGCCAGGTGGGCGCGACGGCATCGGCCCAGGGACACCCCAGAAGATCAACCCCACCGGCGTACGGATTGAGCCCGGCCGCCTGCTGCCACCCCTGGCAGGCGTACGAATAGGCGTCGTAGCTGCCCAGCGGCAGAAACGGCAGCAGCGGCAGCGCCCACAGCCCGGCGGTGACATACGCCCACCGGGCGGTCGGCGGGCGGCCCGCCAGCCAGGCGCCGATCAGCAGCACGATGCCGGTCAGCCAGAGCACCGGCAGCAGCACGCCGTTCTGCCCGGCGAAGATCGTCCGCGGGGTGATCGTCGGTTCCCACGGCTGGTGCGCGCCACCGAGGTAGGCGGCGCCGGCCAGCAGGGTGCTTCCGACAAGCCCCGTGTAGCGGACGAGGAACGGACGGGGCATGGCGACGACCCTACCGTGACGTGCTGCAACGTACGGGGCACCCGGTACTGTCGGCGGGATGTGGTCTCGGCACCGGCTGGAGTGGTTCGTCGCGCTGGTGTCGACGGCCCTCGGCGGGGCCTACCTGGCCGCCCCGGCGATGGGCTCCGACCTGGCCGCGCAGGCCGGGCGGGCCGGGTTCTTCGCCGCGCACGGGTGGACGCCGATCGACCTGCGCTGGTACGCGGGTGTCGACCAGCTCGGCTACAGCCTGGTGTCACAGCCGGTGATGGCGCTGCTCGGCGTACGGGTCACCGGGGTGGTCGCGCTGGTGGCCGGGTCGGTGCTGCTGGCCGTGCTGTTCCGGCGTACCGGAGCACTGAGGCCGTGGGCCGCCGCGCTGCTCGGGGTGGTCGGGCTCGCCGGGAACCTGGTCAGCGGGCGGGTCACGTACGGTCTCGGGATCTGTGTCGGTCTGGCCGCGCTACTCGCCCTGACCTTCCGGCCGCGCCGCTCCGCGGCGGTCGCCGCCGCCCTCCTCGCCGCCCTCGCCGCCGCCACCAGCCCGGTCGTCGGCCTGTTCCTGGGCCTGACCGGCACCGCCCTGCTGCTCAGCAACGGCTGGTCCTCAGGGGTGCCTCGAGGCGCCCGAGGCACCCCTGAGAACCAGCCGGCAACCGGGACCGCGCGCCGGCTGCGGGCCCCCGGCTGGCTGTCAGGGGTGCTTCCCGGGGTCGCAGGCACCCCTGACAGCCAGCTGGGGCGGGGGCTGCTGATCGCGGTGCCGGCGGCGGTGCCGATGGGGCTGAGCGTGCTGCTCTTCGGGGACGGCGGGTGGATGAACATCAGCCGGACCGACACCCTGCACGCGGTGGTGACCGGGCTGGTGGTGGCCGCGCTGGTGCCGGTGCGGGCGGTGCGGATCGGCGCGGTGCTGTCGTCGGCCGGGGTGCTGGCGGCCGCACTGATCCACACGCCGGTGGGGTTGAACGCGACCCGGCTGGCGGTGATGTTCGCGCTGCCGCTGCTGGCCGGCTACGCGGCCCTCCCCCGTGTCGCGCGCCTGCCACGGGCGGCGGGGGTGGCGGTCGTTGTCGCGGTGGTGGCCTGGTGGCAGCCGCCGGTGTTCGCCGACGACCTGCGCGACATCGGAAACCCGACCGCTTCGCCGGGCTACTTCCGGCCGCTGACCGACCGGCTCGCCCAGCAGACCCTGACCGGGCGGGTGGAGATCCCGCCGACCAGGGACTACTGGGAGGCGGCTCGGCTCGGCGACGTGCCGCTGGCCCGGGGCTGGCTGCGCCAGGCCGACATCGACCGCAATCCGCTCTTCTTCACCACGGTCCCGGGCGCGTCCGGCACCGGCGTGGCGCTCACCGCGGAGAGCTACCGGGCCTGGCTGGCCGAGCAGGCGGTCCAGTTCGTCGCGGTGCCGGACGCCCGGCTGTCCTGGCCGGGCCGGACCGAGGCGGCGCTGGTGACGGCCGGCCTGCCGTACCTCAGATTGGTCTGGACCGACGCGCACTGGCGCCTGTACGCCGTCGCCGAAGCCCAGCCGATCGTGGCCGCCCCGGCGACGTTGGTCCGGCACACCGCCGCCGCGATCACCCTGGACGTCCCGGCCGCCGGCGACGTCCGGCTACGGGTCCGCTGGTACCGCTGGCTGACCGTTTCCGGCGGCGCCGAGGTCATCCGGGACGGCGACTGGACGATCGTCCGGGCCGCACGGCCGGGCCGCTACACACTGTCCAGCTGAGCGCTCAGCTGCGGCTGGCCTCGCGGGCGGCACGCTTGAGCTCACGCTGCTCGCGGGTGATCCGCTTGCGGTTCTCCAGGTCGCGCTTCCACTGCTCGCGGGCGCCCTCGTCGCAGCCCTGAACAGCCCCCTTGACCTGGGCCGGCCCGATCACCGAGCGGAACCACATGTCGTCGAAGGTCTCGTGGAACCAGCGCGCGAATCGATCCTGAAAGTTCGCCACGACGCTCTCCCCAGACAGTTTGTAGGCCAATGGTTTGTACACCAACTATTGGTAGAGTAGCTCGTGACCTGAGGAGAACCGCAAGTGACTGACGATCCGCTGGCACTGGAACGGCAGGTCTGTTTCGCCCTGTCGGTGGCGGCCCGCAGCGTGGTGGCGATCTACCGCCCGCTGCTCGAGCCGATGGGCCTGACCCATCCGCAGTACCTGGTGATGCTCGCCCTGTGGGGTGACTCACCGCTCTCCGTGCGGCGGCTCAGCGAGCTGCTCCAGCTCGACCCGGGCACGCTGTCGCCACTGCTCAAGCGGCTGGAGGCGATCGGCTACCTGCGCCGCGAGCGGGACCCGGCCGACGAGCGCAGCCTGGCGATCACGCTGACCGAGAGTGGTCAGGCGCTGCGGGCCGAGGCGCTGAAGATCCCGCCGGCCGTGGTGGCCAAGCTCGGCATGCCGATCGAGGACCTGCAGCGGCTGCACGCGTCGCTCACCCAGGTGATCGCGGCGGCTTCCTGAGCGGGCTGGTCAAGCCTCCATCACCCGCTGCATGGCGGCCCGCGACCGGCGGGTGATCCGCAGGTAGCGGTCCACGAACTCGCCCGGGTCGCCCCCGCCGAGCAGCAGCACCGTGCCGGCCAGCTCCACCCCGTGCTGCGGCAGCTGATCGGTGGGCCGGCCGCGGACCAGGGTCAGCGCGTTGCGGACCTGCGCGGCCAGGGTCCAGCCGGCCGTCATCTCCTCCGCGTCCGCCGGGTCGACCAGGCCGGCCTCCCGCTGGGCGGCCAGGGCCTCCAGCGTGCTGGTCATCCGCAGTTCGGGGTGCTCGTGCGCGTACCGCAGCTGCTGCAGCTGGACCGCCCACTCGACGTCGGCCAGGCCGCCGCGGCCCAGCTTGGTGTGCGTGTTCGGGTCGGCGCCGCGGGGCATCCGCTCGGTCTCCACCCGGGCCTTGATCCGGCGGATCTCGATCACCTGCTCACGGCTCAGCCCGCCGGTCGGGTACCGCTTCGTGTCGGCCAGCTTCTCGAACTCGCGGCCCAGCGACTCGTCGCCGCAGACGTACCGGGCCCGCAGCAGCGCCTGCGCCTCCCAGACCTTCGACCACCGGTCGTAGTACTGCTGGTAGGCCTGCAGGCTGCGGACCAGCGGGCCTTGCCGGCCCTCCGGGCGCAGGTCGGCGTCGATGCCCAGCGCCGGGTCCGGCGCCGGCGCGTTGAGCAGCCGGCGCAGCTCCTCGGCGATCGCGTGCGCGGCCGGTCCGGACTGCTCGTCCGGGCCCGCGTAGACGAAGAGCACGTCGGCGTCGGAGGGGTAGCTCATCTCGTACCCGCCGAGCCGGCCCATCCCGATGATCGCGAAGCGCAGCCCGGGCGGGCCGGGTTTGACCTGCCGGGCGATGTGCAACGCGGCGTTCAGGGTGGCGTCGGTGACGTCGGAGAGCGCCGCGCCGAGCACGTGCACGTCGATCGGCTGGGCCGGGGCCAGGTCGCCGCCGTGGCTCAGGATGTCGGCGCAGGCCAGCCGGAACAGCTCACGGCGGCGCTGCGCACGAACCGCGGCGATCGCCTTGACCGGGTCGTCGGCGTGCCGGACGGCCGCCGCCACGAACCCGTCGAGCAGCTTCGCCCGGGGCCGGGGCTGCAGTTCGGCGTCGTCGGCGAGCAGCCGCAGCGCCTCCGGGTCACGGGTGAGCAGGTCGGTGGCGTACCGGGAGAGGCTGAGCACCCGGGCCAGCCGGCGGGCCACCGGGCCGCCGTCGCGCAGCAGCCGCAGGTACCACGGCGTGCTGCCCAGCTTGTCCGACACGTGCCGGTAGTTGAGCAGGCCACGATCCGGTTCCGGCGCGTCGGCGAAGTCCTGCAGCAGCATCGGCAGCAGGGTGCGCTGGATCGCCGAGGTGCGGGTCACGCCGCCGGTCAGCGCCTCCAGGTGGCGCAGCGCGGCGACCGGGTCGGCGAACCCGAGGATCTCCAGCCGTTTGCGGGCCGAGGCCGGTGTCATCCGCAGTGCCTCGGCCGGGACCCGGGCCACCGCCTCCAGCAGCGGCTGGTAGAGCAGTTTGACGTGCAGCCGACGGACGTTGGCGGCGTGACCGACCCAGTCCGAGCGGAACGCCTCGACCGCGTCCCGGCCGGGCAGCGCGGTGTAGCCGAGCGCCGCGGCCAGCCAGCGCACGCCGGCCGGGTCGTCCGGGACGGTGTGCGTACGCCGGAGGTTCTGCAGTTGCAGCCGGTGTTCGACGGCGCGCAGGAACCGGTAGCCGCGCAGCAGCGTCTCGCCGTCCTGCCGGCCCACGTAGCCGCCGGCGACCAGGGCGCGCAGCGCGGGCAGCGTGCCCGGCAGCCGCAGCGTCTCGTCCACCCGGCCGTGCACCAGCTGCAGCAGCTGGACCGCGAACTCGATGTCGCGCAGCCCGCCCGGCCCGCGTTTGATCTCCCGGTCGAGCTCCTTGGCCGGCACGTTCTCGATGATCCGGCGGCGCATGTCGCGGACGTCGGCGACCGCCTCGGGGCGTTCGGCGGCGTGCCAGACCAGCGGGGCCAGATCGGCCAGCCACTCGTCCGCCAGGGCCTGGTCACCGGCTGCCGGCCGGGCCTTGAGCAGCGCCTGGAACTCCCAGGTGCGCGCCCAGCGGCGGTAGTAGGCCTGGTGGCTGGCCAGGGTGCGGACCAGCGGGCCCCGGCTGCCCTCGGGACGCAGCGCGGCGTCGACCGGCCAGGCCACCTGCCCGCAGATCTCCATCAGCCGGACCGCGACCGTCGTCCCGGCCTGCAGATCCTCGTCGCCGGCGGCCACGAAGATCACGTCGACGTCGGAGATGTAGTTCAGCTCGTTGCCGCCGCACTTGCCCATCGCCACCACCGCGAGGCGCGGCTCCGGGGTGCCGGCCGGCAGGCCCGCTACCGCTATCGCGTACGCCGCGGCCAGTGTCTCGTCGGCGAGCAGGGAGAGCGCGGCCATCGTCGGCTCCAGGCCGCGGCCGCCGGTCAGGTCCGCGGCCGCGATCCGCAAGAGCGAGATCCGGTACGCCCGGCGCAGCGCCGGCACGGTCGGCGCGTCCAGCTCGAGGTGACCCTCGGGATCGGGTGGCAGCCCGCTCTTCGTGGTGGCCAGCGTGCGCCACTCCTGCTCGTTGGCGACCAGGTGATCGCCGAGCGTTGACGAGGCGCCGAGCACCGCGACCAGCCGGCGCCGCAGCCCGTGGTCCCGGAACAGCTCCTCGGTCAGCTCCACGGTGGCCGCGTTGGCGACGATGTCACCGGCCGGCCCGGTCGGGCGGGCGCCACCGGCCCGTTCGGCGGCCCGGGAGACCGAGTCGACGAGCCGGTGGAACTGGCGCAGCGCCAGGTTCGGGTCGGCGGCCCGGGACAGCGCGTGGATCAGCTCGGCGGCGTCGGCGCTGACCGGGCCGTGCCCGGCGTCCCAGAGCCGCAGCCCGTTCTCGCCGAGCAGGTCGGCCGCCTTGGCGCCGTTGTCGGCGAAGCCGTACCGGGCCAGGCGTGTCGGCCTGGTCATCTCAATGGCCCAGCAGCGGCAGGGTCCTCGGCACGTCCGCGTCCGGCAGGGTGCCCTGGGCCAGCGCCGCGAACCGGGCCGCGAACGGCTGCCAGACCTCCTCGACGTCCGGCAGGATCTCGGCGACCGCCAGCACCACGGCCTCGGCGTCGTAGCCCAGCTCGGCCAGGTCGTCGGCGCCGTCCCGGGTCCAGTCGGCCACCATCTCGGCGTCGCACTCGATGTGGAACTGCAGGCCCCAGGCCCGGTCGCCGATCCGGAACGCCTGGTGCGCGAACCGGCTGGAGGCGGCCAGCAGGGTCGCGCTCAGCGGCAGCTCGGTGATCTCGTCGTGGTGCCACTGGACCACGTCGGGCAGCAGCGGGACCCGTTTGAACAGCGGGTCGGTGTCGGCCGCGTCGCGCTTGCCGACGAGTCCCGGGCCGATCTCCGGGCCGGACGTGCTGCGCTCGACGAGACCGCCGTGCGCGGCCGCGAGCAGCTGACCGCCGAGGCAGACGCCGAGGGTCGGCACGCGGTGCCGGACCGCCTTGCGCAGCAGCCCCTCGAGCGCCGGGAACCACGGTGCGCCGGGGGTGCCGGCCAGGTCCGGGTACGCGCTCTGGTCGCCGCCGAGCACGATCAGCGCCTGGTAGTCGTCGAGGGTCTCGGGCAGTTCGTCACCCGCGTACGGGCGGAGCACGGCGAGCTCCAGCCCGGCCTCGGTCAGCCACTCCCCGAGTCGCCGGAGATCATCGGTCGGGTCGTTCTGGATGACAAGCGCTGTGCTCACGTGTCGAGGCTAGCGGTTAACCCGATGGCAAACACCGACAGGACGTTGTCGTGGTGGCCGACGAGAGTTCCTCCCGCAGGTACGTTCCGAGCGCAGGAGGACGAGATGAGCAACGGGATCGGCTGGATCGAAGTGGGCGCCGACCGGCCGGAGCAGGCCGAGGAGTTCTACGGCGACCTGTTCGGCTGGACGTTCGCGGACGACGACGACTCGACCGGGCCGGACGGGCGACCGTACCGGATCGTCACCGGACCGGACGGCGGCGCGCCGCTGGGCGGCTTCTACGGCACCGGCGGCCGGGCGCCGCAGCAGGCGATCTTCCTGATCGTGGTCGCCGACGTCGCGGCGGCCTGCGAGCAGGCCGCCGCGCGGGGCGGGAAGGTGCTCGTCGGGCCGCAGACCGAGCCGAGCGGGCTGGTCTTCGCCCGGCTGACCGACCCGGCCGGCAACCTGTTCGGGATCTTCACCCCGCCGGGCCGCCCCTGAGCCCCGCCGGGCCGCCCATGGGCCGCCGGGCCGCCCCTGAGCTCTACGGGGTCCAGCGGGCGACGATCTCGTCGTCCTCCATCTCGCCGGTCTCGACGAAGCCCATCGACTGGTAGAGCTTGCGGGCGACGGCGTTGTCCGGCAGGTAGCTGAGCGCCACGTTCGGCGTGCCGGGCTCGGCGATCAGCCGGTCGCGCAGCTGGCCGACCAGCTCGCGGCCGATGCCCTGGCCCTGGTGTTTCGCGTCGACGAGCAGCCCGCCGATCCAGCGGCTGCCGTCGTCGTCCACGCCCCAGATGGCGAAACCGACGATCTCCTCGCCGCGCACCGCGGCGAGGGGCTGCCAGGTGTCGCCGTAGGAACACATGCAGAGGTAGTACGTCACGTCGGTGACGAACGGCTTCTGCTCCGGGTGGACGGTGAGGGCGGCGCAGTCGCGCCAGTTCCCGGCGGTGACCGGTTCGAGGCGGATCGATTCGGAACTCATCCGGCGATCTTGCCAAACCGGCCCCAGGTCGCAGGCCGGCACCTAGACGAGCGTGAGCCGCTCCCGGACGCCGGACGGGATGTCCAGGCCTTCCTCGGGGAACGTGCGCGGCGGCGCGAGCTCCCGGGTCGGGGTGATCGTGGTGATCCGGTCGGCCCGGAAGATCCGCACCGACTCGCGCAGCCGGCACCAGGCGATCAGATACCACTGCTCGCGGACACCGACATAACCCAGTGGCTCGATGTCGCGGCTGGTGACGACGCCGGCCCGATCGGCATATCCGATCCGCAGGACCCGGCCGACCCCGAGCGCGCCGACGGCCGGCCGGGGCAGGGTGGCCGGCGCCGCGCCACCGACCAGGTGGATCCGGCCGGCCAGGGCCTCGGCTGCGGCCGCGTCGTCGGCCCGCATCGCCGCCACCAGCTTACGCAGGGCGCTCGCCGCGGCCTGCCGGAACGGCGTCCCGTCGAGCTTGCGCAGCGCCAGGGCCATCGCGACCGCCTCCTCCGGCGTGAGGTTGACCGGCGGCAACGTGTGCGCTCTGTCCAGGCAATAGCCACCGGCACGGCCGGGCTCGGCATAGACCGGGGTGCCGGACTGCTGCAGGGCCGAGATGTCCCGCTCCACCGTGCGCACGCTCACCTCGAAGCGTGCCGCCAGCCAGCGGGCGCTGCGCGGCCGGGGCGCGACCGCCCGTAATTCCTCGACGAGGGCGTAGAGCCGGTCGGTACGGTTCACGCCACGAACGTTAGAGCGGGGGTACGACAATGTTGCGCGACCGACTCCAGGCCGCCCTGTTGCCGGCGATGAAGGCCAAGGACCGGGTCACGGTGACCGCGCTGCGCTCGGCGCTGGCCGCGATCGAGAACGCGGCCGCGGTGCCGTCCCGGGACACCGGCAGCGGCCTGCCCGCCACCGGGCTGGGTGTGACCGAGGTGCCGCGCCGGGCGCAGGACGACGCCGAGATCGAGCGGATCGTCCGCGCCGAGGTCGACGAACGGCTCACCGCCGCGGCCGAGTACGACCGGCTGGGCCGGGACGCCGAAGCCACCCGCCTGCGCGCCGAGGCGGACGCGCTCGGGGCCCATCTGACACCGGGAACCATCTAGGGTCTCCGGCATGACGCAGGAGTCGCCCGCGGTGCGGGTGTCCACGCTGGAACTCTTCTTCGATCTGGTCTTCGTCTTCACGGTGACCCAGCTCGCCGACACGTTGGCGCACCACCTGACGGCCGGCGGCCTGCTGAACGTCGTACTGATCCTGTTCGTGGTCTGGTGGATGTATTCGGGATATGCCTGGCTCACCAACGCGGTCGCACCGACCACCACCACCCGGCGCACCCTGCTGCTGGCCGGGATGGCCGGGTTCCTGGTGATGGCGCTGGCCATCCCGGACGCGTTCGGCGCGTACGGCTGGCTGTTCGGCGTCGGGTACCTGGTGGTCAACGTCGCGCACTCGGTGCTGTTCCTGCAGGCCGGCCCGGCGGCGGTCCGGCTGATGCGGACGCTCGGCCCGCTCAACCTGCTGGCCGCGCTGCTGGTGCTGGCCGGCGGGCTGCTGCCCGAGCCGTGGCGGCACCTGTGCTGGCTGGCCGCACCGCTGGTCCAGGTCTCGGCGGGATATCTGCACCCGATCGAGATGCACACGCTCTCCGCCGGGCACTTCGTCGAACGGCACAGCCTCGTCATGATCATCGCGATCGGTGAGTCGATCATCGCGATCGGTGTCGGCGTGGGCGGTGACCTGGACGGCGGCACGATCCTTGCCGCGGTCCTCGGCCTTTGTGTCGCCTACTACCTGTGGTGGGCCTACTTCGCCGGCGGTGACCGGCGCTCCGAGCACGTGCTGGCCGCCGTCGACGATCCGGGCCGGCGCGGCCGGCTGGCCCTGAACGCCTGGGGGTACGCGCACATCCCGATGCTGCTCGGCATCGTGGTGACCGCGGTCGGGATCAAGAAGGCGCTCGGGCACACCTTCGAGGAACTGCACTGGGGCGAGGCCCTCGCGCTCGGCGGCGGTGTCGCGATCTACCTGATCGGCCACGCCGTCTTCCTGCGCCTGGTGGGGCTGCCGGGAGCGGCGTACCGGCTGGGTGTCGCCGCGCTGTGCCTCGCGACCGTGCCGCTCGGGCACGTCCTGGCGCTGGCCCAGCTGGCCGCCATCGCCGTGCTGCTGGCCGGGGGTGCGATCGCCGAGGACCTCCCCCGGGTCCGCCGGGTCGGCACGGCCGAGGCCATCGGCGACTTCGGCCGCAGCGCCTGACCCGGGCACGACACCACGGCACGGTGAGGCCGCCCGGAACCCGCGGGCGGCCTCACCGTGTCGTACCGAAAAGGGTTTTAAGCGATGCAGGCGCAGACGATCAGCGCGGCGCCGAAGTGCGAGGCGGCGCTGACCAGCGCACCACCGTGATAGTCGTCGGTGCAGATGACCTCGCCCAGCTTGCCCGGGGTCATCCAGTCCAGGACCAGGAACGCCAGCCCCATGATGACGATGCCGACCAGGCCGAACAGGGCCGTGGAGGCCAGACCCTGGCCGAACGAGTCGTAGCTCGTGAAGATCGCGGTGAACACGATGGCGGCGATGCCGAGCTGGTTGGCGGCCAGCAGCAGAGCGGCGTTCGGATTACGGTCGACCCAGATCAGGTCGCGCAGTTTGCCCGGTGTGAGCAGGTCGATCAGGACGAAACCGACAGCCATCAGGCCGATCCCGACCAGGCCGAAGACGATGCTTCGCCCGGCGCCCTCCAGCAGATCTTGCAGCACGGCCTCTCCCTTGTCGCGTGACGTCGAACCAGACCGTACCCCGCTGTGACAAAAGTTCGTGCCCCGGCGCTGAAGCAATAGGGCCCGGCTGTCTGCCAGGGCGGACGGAGGTCAACTGATGGTGGCACCGGAGGACCTCGACGCCGTGGTGCGCGCCGCGCAGCAGGGCGACGAGGACGCGTTCCGGCGGCTCTATCGCCTGCAGCAGCCGGCGCTGCTGCGCTACCTGTGTGTGCTGGTCGGCGACGACGCCGAGGACGTCGCCTCCGAGGCCTGGCTGCAGATCGCCCGGGACCTGCGCACCTTCTCCGGCAGCTGGGACGGTTTCCGCGGCTGGACCGCGACGATCGCCCGGCACCGGGCGATGGACCTGCTCCGCGCGCAGCGCCGCCGCCCGGTCTCCGGCGGGACAGCCGAGCAGCTCACCGAACTGCACGCCGACGACGACACCGCGGACCGGGCCATCGAGTCGCTCTCCACCGGCGCCGCGATCGCCCTGATCGCCACCCTCCCGGCGGACCTGGCCGAGGCGGTGATGCTGCGGGTGGTGGTCGGTCTGGACGCCCGGACCACCGGCTCGATCGTCGGCAAGCGGGCCGGCGCGGTCCGCACCGCGGCCTACCGGGGCCTGAAGCTGCTGGCCCAGCGACTCGGCACGCCGGAGACAGCACCGGCGACCACCAAACCGGTGACACGGATCCACGGCGCGGCGCTGAGAGAGATGAATTGACCAGCCAGGAGGGACGGAGCGCGATGGACCGGAGAACCGCGGAGAACCTGCTGCGCGGCGCTCCCGGGCACCCGGTGTCCGGGCTGCTGGCCGCGGCCACGGCCCCGGCCACGGCCGGTGAGCTGGCCGGTGAGGCCGCGGCGATGGCCGCGTTCCGGGCCGCCGCTCAGTCACCGGGCCCGGTGCCCCGGCGGCGACGGGCGTTCCTGACGAAACTCCTGACCGTGAAGATGGCCGCCGTGGTCTTCGCGACCAGTGCCACGGTCGGCGGTGTCGCGCTCGCGGCGAACACCGGTGCGCTGCCCGGCCCGGTCCGCCCCGGCACACCGTCACACGCGGTGAGCAGTGGGCACTCCGCCACGCCGTCGCACACCACACGCCCACAGCCGGCCCAGTCGGCCCAGTCGACTCAGCCGGCCCGGACCCAGCTGGCCCAGCCCCGGAAGACCGGTTACCCCTGCCAGGAGCTCCGGGACCGCGATCGTGACCGCCGGACGCAGCACCGGAAGCACCGGTCCGGGAACCGCTGCGGAACGAGTGCACCGGGGCCCAGCGGGACCCCGAGGACAGCCCGGCAACACGGGTGAACAAGCCGGCACCCGCCGGGCCGGATCCGGGAGCGTCCGGTCCGGCGGGTGCCGCCACAGAGGTCAGCCGCTCTGGGGACGCCCCCTCCCCAGCGCGGGGCGGCTGAACCAGTCAGGCGGCGGCGGTCCGAGGACCGCCGCCGCCTGGTCTAGCCGTTCTGCCGGTGGATCAGAGCGCGCCGAGGTACCGCTGCCGCTCGTACGGCGTGACCTCGCGCCGGAACTGCTCCCACTCGGCCCGCTTGTTGCGCAGGAAGAAGTCGAAGACGTGCTCGCCGAGCACCTCGGCGACCAGCTCGGAGCCGGCCATCACGTCGATCGCCTCGGACAGGTTCTCCGGCAGCGCCTCGTAACCGGCGGCCTTGCGCTCGGCCGGGGACAGGCCCCACACGTCGTCCTCGGCGCCCGGGGGGAGCTCGTAGCCCTCCTCGATGCCCTTGAGGCCGGCGCCGAGCATGACCGCGAACGCCAGGTAGGGGTTGGCGGCCGAGTCGATCGACCGCACCTCGACCCGCGCCGAGTTCGGCTTGCCGAACGCCGGGACCCGGACCAGGGCGGACCGGTTCAGGTGGCCCCAGCTGACGAACGCCGGCGACTCGGTGATCCGGTCGGGCAGCTGCAGCGGGAAGAGCCGCTTGTACGAGTTGACCCACTGGTTGGTGACCGCGGTGATCTCCCGCGCGTGCACCAGCAGGCCGGCGATGAACGCCCGCGCCGTCTTGGACAGCTTCTGCGGGTCCTCGCTGTCGTAGAACGCGTTGCGCTCACCCTCGAACAGCGACAGGTGGGTGTGCATGCCGGAGCCCGGCTGGTCGGTGTATGGCTTCGGCATGAAGGTGGCCTTCACACCCTGGGAGAGCGCCACCTCCTTGACCACGTGCCGGAACGTCATGATGTTGTCCGCCGTGGTCAGCGCGTCCGCGTACCGCAGGTCGATCTCCTGCTGGCCGGGGGCGACCTCGTGGTGGCTGAACTCGACCGAGATGCCGATCCGCTCCAGGGCCAGCACGGCCTGACGGCGGAAGTCGCGGGCCACCGAGTGGGTGGTGTGGTCGAAATAGCCGCCGGTGTCGACCGGGACCGGCACCGAGCCGTCGTTGTCGCCGTCCTGGATCAGGAAGAACTCGACCTCGGGATGGGTGTAGAAGGTGAAGCCCTTCTCGGCGGCCTTGGCCAGCGAGCGGCGCAGCACGTGACGCGGGTCGGCCCAGGCGGCGCTGCCGTCCGGGAGCAGGATGTCGCAGAACATCCGGGCGCTCTCGCCGCTGCCGCCGCCCTCGAACGGGAAGACCTGGAACGTGGTCGGGTCCGGCATGGCGACCATGTCCGACTCGTAGACCCGGGCGAAGCCCTCGATCGCCGAGCCGTCGATCCCGATGCCCTCTTCGAACGCCGACTCGAGCTCGGCCGGAGCCACCGACACGCTCTTCAACGTGCCCAGCACATCGGTGAACCAGAGCCGGACAAAACGGATGTCGCGCTCCTCGAGCGTACGGAGCACGAATTCCTGCTGTCGGTCCACTTCAACCCCTGTCCCGATGTTGACCTATCGAGCCGAGACTACGCTGACCAGAGCCTGTGACGTCGGCCCGGGTCCGGAACTGAAACCGCGGCATTGGGGAACAATAAGACGCATGCCCACGCTGCGCATCGCCCTCGCTCAGGTGAACTCGACAGTCGGTGACATTCCCGGCAACGCGGCCGTGATCCGGCGCTGGTCCCGGGCCGCCGCGGACTCCGGCGCCCACCTGGTGGCCTTCCCGGAGATGATGCTCACCGGGTACCCGATCGAGGATCTGGTCTTCCGCAACTCGTTCGTCGACGCGTCCCAGCGCGCGCTGCGGGCACTCGCCGCTGACCTGGCCGCCGACGGCCTGGGCGAGCTGGCCGTGGTGGTGGGTTACGTCGACGCCGACGGCCCGGCCGCGATCAGCTCGGAGGCCGCGCCCGGCAACGGCCGGCGGGACGCGTCCGCGCTGCTGCACCGCGGCGAGGTGGCCGCCACCTATTTCAAGCACCATCTGCCGAATTACGGCGTCTTCGACGAGGACCGGCATTTCGAGCCGGGCGACTCGCTGACCGTGGTGCGCCTCGGCGGGGTGGACGTCGCGCTCACCGTCTGCGAGGACATCTGGCAGGCCGGTGGCCCGTTCACCGCGGCACGCCGGGCCGGTGTCGGGCTGGTCGTCAACATCAACGCCTCACCGTACGAGCTGAACAAGGACGACGTCCGGCTCCCGCTGGTGCGCCGGCGGGCCGCCGAGGCGGGTGCCGCGGTCGCCTACGTGAACATGATCGGCGGGCAGGACGAGCTCGTCTTCGACGGCGACTCGATCATCGTGGCGGCGGACGGTGAGCTGCTCGCCCGGGCGGGACAGTTCACCGAGGAGTTGCTCGTACACGATCTGGATCTGCCCCTCGCGGACGCCGCGCCGAACGCCGAACTGGCGACCGATGCGGCGAAGCCGCAGGTCGAGCAGGAGATCCCGGACGACATGGCGATCGATCAGATCGTCCTGGACTTCGCTCTCACCGCGAACGAGGACCGCCGCGAGGGTGGCGTCACCGAGCGCATCGCCGACGAGGCGGAGGTCTGGGCGGCGCTGGTGATGGGCCTGCGCGACTACGTGGACAAGAACGGCTTCCGCTCGGTCGTGCTCGGCCTCTCCGGTGGCATCGACTCGGCCGTGGTCGCCGCGATCGCGGTCGACGCGCTCGGCCCGGAGCGGGTCACCGGCGTCTCGCTGCCCAGCGGCTATTCCTCCGAGCACTCCAAGGACGACGCCGCCGACATGGCCAAGCGCACCGGCCTGACCTACCGCGTCGAGCCGATCCAGCCGATGGTCGACGCGTTCCTGGCGAACATGTCGCTCTCCGGCCTGGCCGTGGAGAATCTGCAGGCCCGGGTGCGCGGGGTGATCCTGATGGCGCTCTCCAACCAGGACGGGCACCTGGTGCTCACCACCGGCAACAAGAGTGAGCTCGCGGTCGGCTATTCGACGCTCTACGGCGACTCGGTCGGCGGTTACAACCCGCTCAAGGACGTGCCGAAGACCATGGTCTGGCAGCTCGCCCGCTGGCGGAACACCCAGGGCGACCCGCCGATCCCGGAGAACTCGATCACCAAGCCGCCGAGCGCCGAGCTGCGGCCGGATCAGAAGGACTCCGACTCGTTGCCCGACTACGAGGTGCTCGACCCGATCATCAAGGGGTATGTGGACCACGACCTGGGCCGGGCCGAGCTGATCGCGGCCGGCAACGACCCGGCGCTCGTCGACCGGGTGCTGCGGATGGTCGACCTGGCCGAGTACAAGCGGCGGCAGTCCGCGCCGGGCACCAAGATCTCCGGGAAGGCGTTCGGGCGTGATCGTCGCCTCCCCATCACCAACCGGTTCCGTGAAGGGAATTGATCTTTTTCCGCTCTGGGGTGGTGGGCGGGGCGGTTGGATGGGTGTGACGCCTTCCACTGACCCCTCACCTGACGGCCGACCTGGTGCGACGATTCTTCCGACACCCGGGGACCGCACCAGGCGGCCTCGAGGGAGGAGAGTGCGAAATGTCGGAGATTCCGACCTTGTACGGAGGGCCGGCAACCCGCCGGGTCCGCACCCGTGACCTGATCAACGCCAAGGTCCGCGGCGACCGCTGGCCCATGCTGACCTCGTACGACCAGTACACCGCGTCGATCTTCGACCAGTCCGGCGTACCGGTCCTGCTGGTCGGCGACTCGGCGGCGAACAACGTCTTCGGCTACGAGACCACCGTCCCGATCACCATCGACGAGCTGCTGCCGCTGGTGCGTGCCGTGGTCCGGGCCACCACGACCGCGCTGATCGTCGGTGACCTGCCGTTCGGCAGCTATGAGGAAGGCCCCACCCAGGCACTGCGCACCGCCGTCCGCTTCATGAAGGAGGGCGGCTGTCACGCGGTCAAGCTGGAGGGCGGCCGCCGGATGGCCCCGCAGATCGAGGCGATCACCGGTGCCGGCATCCCGGTGATGGCGCACATCGGCTTCACCCCGCAGCGCGAGCACGCCATCGGCGGCTACCGCGTTCAGGGCCGGGAGAACGAGGGCGCCGAGGTGATCTCGGACGCCCGCGCGGTCGCCGACGCGGGCGCGTTCGCCGTGGTCCTGGAGATGGTGCCGGGCGAGGTGGCCAAGCAGATCACCAAGGAGCTGGCGATCCCCACGGTGGGCATCGGCGCCGGACCGGACACCGACGCGCAGGTGCTGGTCTGGCAGGACATGGCCGGACTGCGGACCGGCAAGACGCCGCGCTTCGTGAAGGCTTACGCGGATCTCGCCGGCGTCCTTTCGGACGCGACGCGACGTTTTGCCGACGAGGTGCGCGGCGGCGAGTTCCCGGCCGCTGAGCACACGTTCTAAACCGATTTTGTACGCCCGGAGCTCCGCGACACCGCGGTAGGTAGCGGCCGCGACGCGACTCCCGGCCGTCCTCGGCTGGCTCTCAGGGGTGCCTCAAGCCTTTCGAGACACCCCTGAGCACCAGCCGAGGTCAGGGGGTTTCGAAGCGGACCGTGCGGGTGACCGGGTCGGCGGTGGTGAGGCGGGCCTGGACACGGCCGCCCAGCGGCAGATCGCCCAGGCAGCGGGCACGCACCGCCGGATCGTCGAGCGCCACGGTGCCGCCCGCCGGCCGCTTCCCGGACGCCTCCTGCCGGTCCAGCACCGCCACGTCGAAGCTCTCACCCACCCGGTCCTGCAGCAGCACCGCCTCGGCGAGATCGATCGCGCCCCGGTCGGCCGCCCCGGCGAGCCGATCAGTCGCGGACATCTGCTTCGGCAGGCGCGGGAGCGCGTCGAGCACCCAGGCCGGCACCGGGCGGCCCTCGTGCAGGGCCAGGCAGGTCTCCGCGACGTACCGGTCAGCGAGCCGCCGCAGCGGCGCCGTGACGTGTGCGTACGGCGCGCCCACCCCGCCGTGCCCGGTCTCCTGCGGCACCGGGCCGGCCGTACCGCCGAACGCCGTGTAGGCAGCGCCGCGCAACAGCTCCGCCGCCTGATCCAGGAACGCCGCCCCGCGCGGGCTGCCCGGATCCACCGACGCCACCACCGCGCCGACGGTCGCACCGGCCGGCCAGCTCACCCCGAGCGACTCCGCCGCGACCCGCAGGCCCTCGATCGCCTCCGGCTTCGGCCCCGGCATGGTCCGCAGCATCCCGACCCCGCCGTCCAGCATGATCCGCGCCGCGGCCATCCCGGTGAGCAGCGAGATCTGCGCGTTGTGCTCCTCGACCGGCAGTGGCGCGCTCAGCACCAGCCGCCAGCCGTCGCCGTCCCGCTCCACCTCCTGCGCGGGCAGCGGCAGGTTCACCGCGCCCCGCTCGGCCGCGCGCCGGGCCAGCAGCGTCCCGATCTCGGCGAGCAGCGTCACCAGCTCGGACGGGCTCCCGCCGTCCAACTCCCGCTGCACGCTCGGGTAGTCCAGCTTGGCGCGGCTGCGGACCCGGGCGCGTTCGAGGCTCACCGCGGTGGTCGTACCGTCCGCGTCCAGGTCGATGCTCCACAGGACGGCCGCCCGTTCCACATCCGGGAACAGGCTCACCGCGCCCTCGCTGAGCACCGGCGGATGCAGCGGGATCCGCCCGTCCGGCAGGTAGACGGTCTGCCCGCGCACCCAGCTCTCGGCCTCGACGGCGCCACCGGGGCGGACGAACGACGCCACGTCCGCGATCGCGTACCGCACCCGGTACCCGCCGCCCTCCCGGCGGCTCAGATGCATCGCCTGGTCCAGGTCCTGCGACCCGGCCGGATCGATCGTCACGAACGGCACATCCGTACGGTCGACGCCCTCCGGCATCTCCCGCGCGGCGCGCTCCGCCTCGGCCGTCACCTCGGCCGAGAACTCACCCGGCAACCCCAGTTCCCGGCGCAACACCGAGAAATCGATCTGCGGAGCCCAAACCCTTTTGATCGGCACCGCCCATTCCTACCAGCCCGTTCCCACGTTCCTCACCCACCGCCCCGCACGACAGCGGCGGACCACCCGTTCCCGGGCGGCCCGCCGCTGTCCGTGCCGTGCTCAGTGCCTTGCTTCGTGCCTACCTCGAGCGGCGGACCGCGCCCGGCGGTTTGCGGATGGCGCTCGCGCGGGACGCCGAGGTGGCCTTGGCTCCGTTCCGGGAGCCACGAACTGCCCCGCCCGTGGCGCCGTCGTTGGCACCGGACGTGCGGCTGACCTTGCTGGTCTTGGCCGCATTCCCGGTGGCCCGGCCGGTGGCCGCGGCCGCCGGCTTGTTGGCCGCCTTCTTGACCGGGGCCGCCGCCTTGGCACCGTTCGCATTCGCGGCGGCCGCCTTGCCACCGTTGGCGGGCGCCTTGGCACCGCTGGCCTTGGCGCTTGCCGCCTTGGCACCGTTGGCCTTGGCGGCCTTGACCGCGGCGGCTCTGGTCGTGGCAGCGATCTTGGCAACCTTGGCCGCGGCGGTCTTGGCGGCCCGGGCTGACACTGCCGCCCGGTTCGCCGTCACCTTCGCCTGCTCGGCCTTCGCCGCGGCAACCTCGGTAGCCGCGGCCTCGGCCTGAGCGGTCGCGGTCCGGGCGGCGACGGCCTTGCTGACCGCGGGCTTCCTGCCGGTCGCCTTGGCGGGTGCCGCCTTGGTCGCGGCCGTGGCCCTGCCCCCGGTCGCCTTGGGTGCCGTCGCCTTGGCCCCGGCCCGACTCCCGGTCCCCGCGCCGGCAGCCGCCTTCGTGGCCGCCGCCCTGGTCCCGGTCGCCTTAGTCGCCGTCGCCCTGGCACCAGTCGCCTTGGCTGCTGCCGCCTTGGAGGCAGTCGCCTTAGTGCCGGTCGCTTTAGTAGCGGTCGCCTTCGCGGCCGTCGTCCTGGTTCCAGTCGCCTTCGCAGCTGTCGATTTAGCTGCTGTGGCTGTAGACCCAGTCCCCTTAGCTGCCGCTGCCTTGGAGGCGGTCGCCTTAGCGGCGGTCGCCTTGGTGCCAGTTGCCTTCGCAGCCGTCGCCTTGGAGGCAGTCGCTTTAGCTGCTGTCGCCTTCGCGGCCGTCGACCCGGTTCCGGTTGCCTTCGCCGCCGTCGCCCTGGTCCCGGTCGTCTTGGTAGCTGTTGTCTTGGTAGCTGTCGCCTTGGCCGCCGTCACCTTGGCGGCCGTGGCCTTGGACCCCGTCGCCTTGGCGGTTGTCGCCTTAGCCGCTGTCGCTCGGGTACTCGCAGCTTTCGCTGCCGTGGCCTTGGTCCCGACCGCCTTCGCAGCCGTGGCCTTGGTCCCAACCGCCTTCGCAGCCGCCGCCTTGGTCACGGTCGCCTTCGCAGCCGTCGCCTTGGATCCGGTCGCCTTCGCGGCCGCCGCCCTGGTTCCGGCTGCCTTGGCGACTGCCGACTTCGCCGCGGTTGCCTTGGTTGCGCCGCCAGACCTGGCAGCAGTGGCCTTGGCCGCCGTCACCTTCGTAGCGGTTGCCGCGGACCTACCGGTCGTGGCCTTCGCCGCCGCCGAACCGGCTCCCGGAGCAGCCTTCGCTGCGGCAGACCCGGATGCACCGTTCCGGCGCGAAGGAGCGGTCGCCTTGGCACCCGTTGCCTTCGCCACCGACCGCCCGGATGCCGCCGTCGCCCGCCCGGAAGCGGCCTTGGCCGTAGCCGGCGCAGCCTTCGCACCCGCCCGGGCCGCGGTGGCCCCGGTCCGCGCGCTCGCCGCAGCCGACTTCACGACCCGGCCGCCCACGGCCTTGGCCGCCCCAGCCGCCTTCGCCTCAGCAGCGGCCGGCGTGGCCACGCCGCGCTTGGCAGCACCCACGGTCGCCTTGGCAGCCGTCGCCTTTACTGCCGCCGCCCTGGTCCCGGTCGCCCTGGTCCCGGTCGCCTTGGTCGCGGTCGCCTTGCTACCCGCAGACTTGGCAACCGGCGCCGCCTTGCCACCCACGGCCTTGACCCCAGCCACCTTGGCAGCCGTCGCCTTGGCCCCGGTCGCCTCAGTCGCCGCCCGACCAGAAGCAGCCGTCGCCCGACCAGAAGCCGTCGCCCGGCCAGGAGCAGCCGTCGCCTTAGCCCCAGCAGCCTTAACCCCCGCCGCCTTGGCAGGCGCCGCCTTGACCGCAGCCCTCTTGGCAGCCGCCCCCTGAGCGGAACCAGCCTTCCCGGCAACAGCCTTGGCCCCCGCGCCCCGCGCCCCGCCGGCCCCGTTCCCTGCCGCCTGAGCAGCGCTGGTCACTCGCCCGCCGGTCTTCTTGGCCACCGCCTTGCCCCGGACCGGCGCCTTCTTCCCCGCCGGCCGGGCCAACGCCTGGGTGTCCTCGACCGCAGAGCCCACTGCGAAGTCCGCCGCCGGCTGCGAGTCGTCATCGTCCGGTTCGGTCACCGCCGCCCGGCCCACCGCAGGCCCGGCCGCCGCCCGGGCAGCAGCCCGCTGCGCCGCCGCTTCCCGCCGTGTCATCCGCACCGGCGCCGCGCCACTCACCGGCACCGCGCCGGCCGCCCGGTCAGCACCGGCTGCCGACTCCAAGCCGGCCGGCTCCGCGCTGCCCGTCGGCTCCGCACTGTCTGCAGACTCCGCGCCGGCCGCGTCCTGGCCGGCGAGGCCACCGAGGTCATCTGCGTGCCGCGCCGCCGAAGAGGCGACAAGCGTCCCGGTACCGGCTTCCACCGCATCCGGAACCACCACCAGCCCGCCGGCCCGGTGCGCACCTGGCATCGCCACCTGCCCGACCGCGATCTGCGCGGCCACCGGCGGTTCCGGCTCGTCCGGATCGATCTGTCCCACCGCGGCGGTACCGGCCTGTGCGGCCCGGGTCGCGGCCATCTCGGCCCGCGCGGCCCGCACCGCGGCCGCCTCGGACCGGGTCTCCTTCACCTGTTCCGCGGCGGTGCCGGCCCGTTTCCGCACCGGCGTACTCCGGACAACCCCGCCGTCCTCGACCGCCCCGTCCTCTTCGGGTGAGAGGAACAGCTGTCCCCGGGCCCGCGCGCTCTTCGCGAACGCTTCCATCTGCGCCGCGTAGAGGTCGGTGCCCGGCGCGGCGTCCGGCTCCGGGGTGTCGAGCGCCTCCAGGTCCGGACGGTCCGCACCCCACTGCTCGGATTCCCGCTCGGGCGTCGAGCCGTCCCGCGGCGGCGCGAACCACCCACCCAGGAACGGCCGGTCGGTCAGCTCGCTCGGCGAGATCTCCGTGTCCTCGGAGGTCGACGGCGCGTCGTCCCGGGTCCAGTCCCGATATCCGGAGTCCGTCGAAACCGTCACCTGCGTCTTGTTCGGAACGCTGCTGCTGGCCGCGGAGACCCGTCGGCCCTTGCGGTTCGCCGCTACCTCAGCGTCCGCTTTCCCCCGCTGAGCCAGGACCCCGTTGCGTACGACACCAGCCCGCGCCGCCGGCACCCTGACCTGCACAGCGTTCTTCCCGGCACCAGTGCCGCTCTTGCCGGCGTTGCTCGCCTTGCCGCCAACCGTCTTAGCGGCAGCCGTCTTACCCGCAGCCTTCTGAGCAGCAGTCGTCTTACCAGCGCCTACTTTGGCGGCATTTTTCGCAATAGCGCCGGCTTTGTTGGCGCCGACCTTGGCAGCCCCCGACTTGGCGGCACTGACCTTGACCACACTCGCCTTGGCAGCACTCGCCTTGGCAGCACTCGTCTTGGCAGCACTCGTCTTGGCAGCACTCGCCTTGGTGGCGCTGACCTTGGCACCACTCGCCTTGGCCCCGCCAACCTTGGTAGCGGTCGCCTTGGTGCCGCTGGCCTTCGCGGTGCTGGCCGTGACCACGGCCTTCTTGGTCCCGGTCGCGGCCGCAGCCACCACCGACCGCGCCGCGCCGGAACGTGCGGACGGCACCTTGGCCGCCGCGGCCCGCCCGGTCACACCACGAGCGCCACCGGCCGCTGACCCGTTCTTCGTGGCCCGCGGCTCCGTTGCCGAAGCCCGCCCGGCCCGGCCACCACTCGCGGTCACCCGGCTGGCAGCACCCTTGACCGCACGAGAGTCCGCCGCGGTCACCCGGCTGGCAGCACCCTTGACCGCACGAGAGTCCGCCGCGGTCACCCGGCTCGCGGCGTTCTTGCCGACCCGGGAATCCGCCGCGGTGACCCGGCTCGCCGGAGTCTTGGTGACCCGCGCCGCCGTGGCATTCGTGGACGTCTTGGCTGCTCGCGCCGCCGCCGTCGCACCACCGGCGGTCTTCGCCGGTGCCGGCTTGGTGATCCCGGCCCGGCTTCCCGCAGTCTTCGCCGATGCCGACCTGGCCATGGCCTTGTCCGGCACCCGCTCGGTCACCGAGGCATCGGTCCGGCCCTTCGCCGAACTCCGCGCCGCCGAAACCGCCTTGGCAGCCGACCGCGGCGCCACCACGCTCTTACCCCCCGCAGCCCGAGCCGCCGGCACCGTCTTGACCGCCGCCGTCTTCGCGGTCGCCCCCGTCCGCGCTGCCGGCACCGTCTTGCCCACAGGCTTGGCCACTGCCGTCTTGACCGCAGGCTTGCCTGCCGCAGACTTCGCAGTTCCCGCCGCTCGCGCCGCCGGCACCGTCTTGCCCGCCCCTGCCTTGACCGTCGCAGGCTTGTTCGCCACGGTCTTGACCGTCGCAGGCTTGACCGTTGCCGCCGTCGTCTTGACCGTCGCCGTCTTCACCACCGCAGCCTTGACCGCGGTTTTCGCCGCTGCAGTCTTCGCCCCCGCGGGCTTCGCCGCCGCAGGCTTCGCTGCCACGGGCTTGACCGGGGGCTTCGCTGCCACGGGCTTGGCTGCCGCAGGCTTCGCGGTTGCTGCCGTCCGGGTCCTAGGCACCGCCGAGGCTCCACGCTTCGCCGCGCCGGGTGCCTTCGCTCCGCCCGACCGAGCCGCCGGCACGCTCGCCGCCTTCGCGCTACCCGCCACCTTGGCAGACTTCACCACCGGCGCAGACTTCGTCGTCCCAGCAGTCTTCCCCGCCGAGTTCGCCTCGGTCCTCGCCGCCGGAACCGCGGCCCGGCCGCGCGCCGCACCCACGGCGGGCTTCCCCACCGCAGCAGTCTTCGCCGCCACCGTCCTGGTCCCCGCGCTCGGCTTCGCGACCGCAGCCTTGGTCCCCGCAGCCGGCTTCGCGGCCACTGCCTTGGTCCCGGCAGCCGACTTCGCGGCGACCGGCTTGGCACCCGCAACCGGCTTCACAGCGGCCGACTTCGCCACGGCCGACTTCGCGACGACCGATTTGGCAGCTGTCGACTTGGCAGCCGCCACCTTGGTCCCTGCCGTCTTCGCCGCAGCCGTCTTCACCGCAGGCGACTTCACCGCAGGCGACTTCACCGCAGGCGACTTGACCGCGGGCGACGTGACCGCAGAGGTCTTGGACGCAGGAGTCTTCGCTGCAGGAGACTTCACTGCCGGCGACTTCGTGGCGGTCGCCTTGGTGGCCGCCGCCCTGGAGGCAACCGGTTTCACCTCGGCCTTTTTGCCGGCGACCCGTGCCGTCACACCCGCAGAAACCCTCGACTTGGCCGCCACCGCGACTCCACTCCCCACCTTCGCGGCGCGTCCCGCCGCTACCGTCATCGACGTGCCGGCCCGAGGCGCCGGCGTCCGTCCACTCACCCGCTTGTCCCCGCCCGCGGCCATCCCGGCCCCGGCAACGGATTTCCCTGTCTTGACCCCGGCACCGGCCTTCGCCGACCCGACGCCGGCCTTCGCCGACCCGGCACCGGCCTTCGCTGACCCGACACCGGCACCGGTCTTTGCCGACGCAGCAGCGGGCTTCACCGGCACGACCGGGGCTTTCGCCCGCCCGCCCGTGGGCTTCGCCGACGAGGACGTGCCAGCCACGCTCCGGGCCGCCGTGCTCCGTCCCGCCACTGCGGACCGCCCCGCCGCCGGGGTCCGGCGGGAGGAGCCGGTTGCGGCGGTCGCGCGTTCCGGCGTACCAGAAACGGTTTTAGGACCCGCGCCGGAGGCGGCGGATCTGGTCGGGGCCTTTTTGGCAGCGGGCATCGAGGTGTTCCTCCTTGCGAATGACTGCGGGCGCGTCTGCACCGGGGAAATCGAAGTTCGGACCAGCGGGCGAGATGACGGTCTAGCTTTTCTCCCCAGTCCATCGGGTGTCCTCGGCATCCCAGTCGGCATTGCGCTTCTCGACTGTCTCGAGGGCCCGCGTCGCTTCGTCAGCGGTGGTGAACGGCCCGAGCCGATACTGAGCGGGACATACGTCGTCGCCGATCTCGACCCGGTGGTGTCGGAGGCACCAGAAGTAGCCCGCGCCGGCGAGCCCACTGTCGTTCATTCCATCACTCTGCAACTAAAAACGACCATGCGCTACCGATTCGGGCAAAATGCCCCAGGATTTCCAATGTGGAACTGGGTGAATTGACCGTCATACCTCATCGGAACGAGTCACTCGGCTCGTTCGCCCGGCTTCGGTGCAGCATTCACACCACAGAGACCTCAACGAGCGTGATTATGACCGGGATCAGCGGATCGAGCGCCGAAAAACGAAGCCGCCCCGGTCGCGGACGGCGACCGGGGCGGTGAAACAGGCGGGACGGGTCAGCTGCTCCGCTCCGCGGCGATCAGCTCGGCGATCTGCACGGCATTGAGCGCCGCACCCTTGCGCAGGTTGTCGTTCGAGATGAAGAAGGCCAGCCCGTTGTCCACGGTCGAGTCGACCCGGAAACGTCCCACGTACGACGGGTCGCGGCCGGCGGCCTGCAGCGGGGTGGGCACCTCGGACAGCTCCACGCCGGGCGCCGAGCCCAGCAGCTCACGGGCCCGCTCCGGGGAGATCGGCCGGCTGAAGCGCGCGTTCACCTGGATCGAGTGCCCGGTGAACACCGGCACCCGCACGCAGGTGCCGGAGACCAGCAACCCGGGCAGGTCGAGGATCTTCCGGCTCTCGTTGCGGAGCTTCTGCTCCTCGTCGGTCTCGCCGCTGCCGTCGTCGACGAACGAGCCGGCCTGCGGGATCACGTTGAACGCGATCGGCCGCGGGAAGACCTTGGACTCGGGGAACTCCACGGCGGACCCGTCGTGGACCAGCTCGAGCGCCCGGTCGGCGACCTTCTTGATCTGCTCGTCGAGCTCGGCCGCGCCGGCCAGCCCGGAGCCGCCGACCGCCTGGTACGTGGTGGCGACGAAGGAGACCAGCCCGGCCTCGTCGTGCAGCGGCCGGAGCACCGGCATCGCGGCCATCGTGGTGCAGTTCGGGTTGGCGATGATGCCCTTCGGCCGCACCTTGGCGGCGTCCGGGTTCACCTCGGCGACCACGAGCGGGACGTCCGGGTCCATCCGCCAGGCCGACGAGTTGTCGACGACGACGGCGCCGGTCTCGGCGACGCGCGGCGCGTACTCCTTCGAGCCGCCCTTGCCGGCCGAGAAGAGCACGATGTCCAGGCCGCGGTAGTCAGCGGTCGCCGCGTCCTCGACGGTCACCTCGCCGGAACCCCAGGCGATGGTGCGACCCGCGCTGCGGGCCGAGGCGAAGAGCCGAAGCTGGTCAACAGGGAAGTTGCGCTCAGCCAGGATGCGGCGCATGACGCCACCGACCTGACCCGTCGCGCCGACGATGCCGATCCTCATGACCACCAAAATACGGCCTGAACTGCTCATCAAGAAATCAGGTTGCTCAAAATATGGGATCGTTGTCCCACATTCGAGGACAACGGGGCTAGCTTCGAGGGCATGGCGACGTATACCCACGGGCACCACGAGTCGGTCTTGCGCTCACACCGCTGGCGCACCGCAGAGAATTCGGCGGCATACCTGCTGCCACGTCTTTCCTCCGGATTCACCCTGCTGGACGTCGGATGCGGCCCCGGCACCATCACCGCCGACCTGGCGGCGCAGGTCACCCGGGTCACCGCCCTGGAACGCACCGACGCGGCCCTCGACCTGGCCCGGGCCGAGATCACCCGGCGCGGCCTGACGAACGTCGACTTCGCGGTCGGCGACGTGCACGCCCTCGACTTCCCGGACGACTCGTTCGACGTGGTGCACGCCCACCAGGTGCTGCAGCACGTCGCCGACCCGGTCGCGGCCCTGCGCGAGATGCGCCGGGTCACCCGGCCCGGCGGCCTGGTCGCGGTCCGGGACGGCGACTACGCCGGCTTCACCTGGTTCCCGCTGGTCCCCGAACTGGACGAGTGGCTGGCGCTCTACCAGCGGGTCGCCCGCGGCAACGGCGGCGAACCCGACGCCGGCCGCCGCCTGCTGTCCTGGGCCCGGGCGGCCGGCTTCACCGACGTGACCGCGACCGCCTCGATCTGGTGTTACGCCGACGACGCGGACCGCGACTGGTGGGGCACCATGTGGGCGGACCGCATCCTGAAGTCCGACATGGCCGCCACCGCAGTGCAGTCCGGCGCCGCCACCCCCGCCGACCTGGACCGTCTCGCGGCCGGCTGGCGCACCTGGGCCACCTCCCCGGACGGCTGGTTCACCATCCCGCACGGCGAGATCCTCTGCCGCGCCTGACCACCACGCGCCGGGCACGGCCGCGGCCCAGGTTGCGGGGCTTGGCTGGTTCTCAGGGGTGTCTCAACGAGGTTGAGACACCCCTGAGAACCAGCCGACTCCGCCGTGAGCCGCGCCTCGGTCCGGATCGGCCGCGGCCTCGCGCTCGCCTCACGGGCGGGACGTGGCTGGTAGCCTGCGGACGAGCGCTCCCTATTCGTACCAAATATGGTTTTAAAGGATGTTGGGGCGGAAAGCCCAGTGCCAGGACTCGCGCTTGACGTTCTCGACGAAGCCGTAGCGGTCACCGTTCTTGCGCATCCAGGACAGCGCCTCGGGGTTGAGGTCGAGGTCGGTGGCCATGCCCCAGCCGTGTTCGCTGGTGCCGGGCTTGGCGGCCAGACCGCCCTGCGAGTAGAGGCCCTTGCGGCGGGCGATGTCGACCTGCTCGGGGTACGAGCGGTACGAGTCGGTGATGCCGATCTTCACGCCGTCCCGTTCGGCGTCGTCGAGGAGCTGGGTGAGCTTCTCGGCGGCCGGCGCCCACAGCTTGTGCTTGCCGTCGCCGACCTGCTGCAGCGCCTCCGGCGGGATCTTGCCGTTGCCGTAGGCGGCCAGGTCCTCCGGGATGCCCTTGCCGTTCAGCTTGTACGCCTTGCCCGTCTCGGGCGTGCTCTGCGCCGCGATCGCACCGCTCAGGTGGCTGGCGAACGAGGAGCCGGCGGCCTGCGGGCTGCCGGGCGGCGCCATCTTCGCGGCGGTCGTGGTGGCGGCCTGCTGGGTCTGCAGGGCCAGGATCCGGCTCTGGATGTCGGCGATGCGTCCGTTCACTCCCTCGATTCCCACGCCTTACTGGTTCGGCGCTCCCGCGGAAATCTGAGTTGCTCCGCGATTTTCCTCGACCGGCGCGCCCTCCAGCCGGACGGTCAGATCGAGATCGACCTCGGAGGTGCGGTCCTTCCGGTTCGGCAGCACGTTGGTGATCAGGACGAGGACACAACCGATGACCGCGTACGCCGCGAGCACCGCGATGTGCGGGCCGATCGGCGCGTCCGGGAAGTACAGGTTCTCCCGGACCGCCTGCACGCCGGCCCCGGTGGGCAGGTTCTCGCCGAGCACCCGGCCGAACGTGGGCAGGAACTCGGGCAGGATGCTGGCGCCGGAGATGACCGTGCCGATCGTGAAGTAGAACGCGCCGACCGCGGCGCCGGCCGGGCCGATCAGCGCCACCGCTCCGGCCGTCGAACCGGTCACGGCCAGCGAGATCAGCGAGAAGATGCCGAGCATCTCCCACCGGTCGGCACCGCTGCCGACCCCGAACCAGCTCATCGACCAGAGGATCGCCACGGCCGAGCCGATCGCGTAGACGACGAGGGTCGCCGAGTGCGCGACGCCGCGGCGCCAGCTCCGGCGGGTCCGCGGGATCAGCCGGCCCAGCCCGATCGAGGCGATCGTGCCGCCGAGCGACAGCGCCTGGGTGAGGAAGCCGAGCGAGACCCCGTTGACGTCGGCGGCGGGCAGCGGCACCACGTCGGTGACCAGCGGCGGGGTGATCAGCGACTGGACGGTCCGGATCCCGACCTGATCGGTGGTCTGCGCCAGGGTGGTCACCTGCGCCGCGGTCCGCTGCTGCACCACCGCGGTGTACGTGGCGCGCAGCAGACTCGCGGCGGCCGGCCCGGCGGCGCTCGCCACGTACAGGTGCGGGGTGCCGGTCACGTCGACACCGCCGTACACCTCGCGGCGCTTGATCGCGGTGGTCAGCGCGTCCGCGGAGGCGTAGTCGCCGAACCGGAAGTGCCCGCCGGCCTCGAGCAGGCCGACCACCTCGGCGCGCTGCTCGGCGCTGGCCACCAGGCCCACCGGCAGGTGATGCGCGGTGGCCTTGTGCCCCATCCCGAGGTAGTACGCGGTCAGCCCGAGCTGGATCACCACGCCGATCGCGCAGATCACCAGGGCGAAGCGCCGGAACTGCCGTACCGACTGATGCTGGGTCTGATCGGACACACCCCGAGCCTGCCCGGGAAGACCGTCCCCCGGGGCGGTTTCAGCCCAGATCGGCCGGGTTGGTGTTGGCGCCGCAGAGCAGGGTGACCACGCGCTCCCCCGGGGCCGGGCGGTACGCGCCGGAGGTCAGCGCGGCGTACGCGGCGGCCGTGCCGTGCTCGACCACGATCCGGTAGTCGTCCCAGAGCCGGCGGCGGGCGTCGACGATCGCGGCGTCGTCGACGAGCAGCGACTCGATCTTCGCGTCGGTGGCGAGCTCGAAGGCGATGTCACCGACCCGGCGGGCGCCGAGCGAGTCGGCGGCGACGCCGGAGACCGGGACGTCGACGGGTTCGCCCGCGTGGAGCGCCGCGTGCAGGGCGTTCGAGGTCACCGGCTCGACCGCGACGATCTTCGCCCGGTCGCGCAGCGCGGCGATCACGCCGGCGATCAGGCCACCACCGCCCACTGCGACAAGCACGGTGTCCGAGATTTCGGAGATTTCGAGACCTAGTGTGCCGTTTCCGGCGACCATGTCCGGGTCGTCGTACGCGTGGCAATACAGCGCGCCGGTCCGCTCCCGCGCGGCCGCATAGGCCTCCGCGTACTCGTTGCCGACCTGCACCACCGTGGCGCCCAGCTTCCTGAGCTTGGCCACCTTCACCTCGGGCGCGGTGACCGGCACGAACACCTCGGCCGGCACACCCAGCTCGCGGGCCGCGTACGCCGCCGCCAGCCCCGCGTTGCCACCCGACGCCACCACGATCCCGGCCGCCGGGACGTCGCTGTTCAGGATCTTGTTCATCATCCCGCGGGTCTTGAACGAGCCGGCGTGCTGCAGGTGCTCCAGCTTGAACCAGAGGTCCGGACCGGCCTGCACCACCGGGGTGTGCCGGATCCGGCCGTCGATCCGCCGGGCAGCGGCTTCCACATCCGCAATGTTGATCACAACGTCAAAACTAGGCGACGCTCCAGCTCACCGAACTCGACGGTACGGGTAAGCGCTCGCCAATCAGCCTGGTCAGATCGAGTAACCGGTTCGAGAACCCCCACTCGTTGTCGAACCAGCCGCGCACCTTCACCCCGCCGTCCGCGGTGACCTGAGTGCCGGACGGGTCGAACAGGCAGGACGCCGGGTTGCTCTTGACGTCGATCGAGACCGTCGGGTCCGGGTCGTACGCCAGGATGCCCCGCAGCGGCCCGGCGGCCGCCTCGGCCATCACCCGGTTGACCTCCTCGACCGTCACCGGCCGCCCGGTCTGCCCGGACAGCTCGGCCAGCGAGCCGACCGGGGTGGGCACGCAGTAATAGCTGTAGCGCATCTCGCCGATCTCCGGCAGCGCCACCCGGACCAGGTCACCGACCACGTGGTTGTGCGGGACGATGCTCTCCCCGGCGGCCCGGCCCAGGCGTGGGTCCTCCCGCGACGTGCCGATCAGCGAGTCCTGCACCCGCTGCCAGCCCTGGGTCGCCAGCATCACCGAGGTGTTCACCGAATGCAGGCCGAACCGGTCCAGCAGCACCTTGGCCATCACGGTCAGCGCGTTCACCCCGCACGAGGCGGGCGAGACCACGTCGTGCAGGTCCGGGTCGTAGCTGAGGTGGTTGGCCCCGTAGATCAGGAACGCGTCCGGGTCGTCGGCCGACGCGCTGATCACCACTTTGCGGGCGCCGCCGTGGGTGATGTGGGTCCGCGCCGTGGTGCCGGCCCGGAACCGCCCGGTGGCCTCGATCACCACATCCACCCCCTGGTCGGCCCAGGGGATCCGCTCCGGCCGCTCATGGTGATAGGCACGGATGGCGTGGTCGTTGACCACGAGATAGTCGCCGCGGGCGGTCACCGTGCCGGGGAACGCGCCCCGGATGCTGTCGCGGCGTAGGCCGTACGCCAGCTTCTCGGTGGACGCGATGTCGTTCACCGCGGCGATCTGGACGCCCGGGTTCGGCACCGACGCAATGATGCGGGTAAGACTGCGCCCGATCCGTCCGAGTCCGTTGATCCCGATCGCGACAGTCATCGAGCGCTCCTCGACTCCGTTGCTGTTGTGTGTGTTCCACGATGGTGCCGGTCTGTGTTCCTGACCGCCAGGACACCCCCGTTTTGCCCAAGGGTCCACCCGGCGTTACGGCTTCGACACTATGAGTTGTGCAACTTGCACGTCAACGGATGACAATGTCATACCGTCCGAGTGATGACCATCGACGCCCGGTGGTCTATGTGGAGAGTGTTCCGGCATGCTGGAGACGTGCCCGTACTTCTCTCCTATGCCACGGCAGACGCACTGTGGGCACAGTGGATCAACAGATCCCTGCAGGCCGCAGGCCATGCCGTGCAGATGCTCCCGGCCGGGGTCGACTTCGTGCAACGGATAGCGGATGCGCTTTCCGGATCGGACCAGGTGATCATTCTGGTCTCCGCGGAACACCGGGCCTCTACATCGGACTGGTCCGAAGTGCCCCTCGTGCCCGGACTCGTGGTCATCCGTCTCGACGCCGCGGAGTTGCCCGCGCCGCTGCGCGCCGCAAACTGCAAAAGCGTCCATGAGCTGGATGAAGAGGAGGCACTGGAGGTTTTGATGGTCGCGGTCGGCGGCCCGCAAAACCCTTTTTCGCGTACGGCGTGAGAGTTGCCAGTTTGTTTTTCCCCGAAAATGGGTATCGAGATCGTCGATCTTGCCGTGCGACCACTTTCGGACCAGGTCCGGTAATCGCATCTGCCGCAGCGACTGATCGCGCGCAGTTGCCGCCCCGGCTTCCACAGCCACCCCCGACCGCGCCGCGCTTCCGGCCCCCGGGCTGGCTCTCCGCGGTGCCTCCGTGCCCTCGAGACACCCCGGAGAGCCAGCCCGGGCCGGGAGGCGCGCTGCGGACCGGTGGCGGGACTGCCTCGCGGGGCGGCGCCACCGGGCACGTAGTATTACGGCGCGACGGACGAGTCGGCTGGGCGGTCGCGTCGGTGCCTCACGGCATCGCCGAGGAACGTCCGGACTCCGCAGAGCAGGGTGGTTGTTAACGGCAACCCGGGGTGACCCGCGGGACAGTGCCACAGAGAACAGACCGCCTCCGGTGCCTGAAGCATCGGCGGTAAGGGTGAAACGGTGAGGTAAGAGCTCACCAGCGCCCCGGGTGACCGGGGCGGCTAGGTAAACCCCACCCGGAGCAAGGCCAAGCAAGGTCGCGGCCGCGAGGTCGTGGCCGGCGCAGGGTTTGAGGGCTGCTCGCCCGATCCTGCGGGTAGGCCGCAAGAGCCTGTCGGCAACGGCAGGCCGAGATGGATGGCCGCCACCGGCGACGCAAGTCACCGGCCACAGAATCCGGCGTACAGGCCGACTCGTCCGTCGCCCTTTCGGTAATCTGCCGGCATGGATATGGCCGGCTGGGTTCTCGTGGTGTGGGGACGGCGCGACGAGCGGTATCGCGACTACAAGAGCGCCTGGCCGATGTGACTGCGGAGCTGGGGCATCGACTGGAATCCGTTCCGGCCCGGTGAGGTGATGGTCAGCCAGCCGCGCGTGCAGTACCCGGACGGGACCTTCGGGTGCTCCCCCGCCTGGTACGTGCGGCAGGAGGCGCTGGACCGGCTGGGGATCACGCCCGGGAACGGTCCGGTTGCGCCAAGGGCTGGGCGGCGAAGAAGTTCTGCAGCTCGGCCTGCTCCAGGACGTCCTGGGTAGCCCGTACCCGAGCTCTCTCCGCGGCCTTGACCGTCCGCGACCTGGTGGGATCGGCGGACCTGGTGCGGACGGTGTCCTCGGCGGCCCTGGCCGCCTGATTGGCGCGACGGGTGGCCGCCGCCTTGGCCGCGCGTGCCCGGGCCACCTCCGGGTCCAGGCGGCGGGCCGGGCGCACGTCAGCGGTCGCCTCCACCTCGCGGGCCTCGATCGCGGCGAAGTCCGGACGGATCTTGGCGGCGACCCACTCGACGCCGGCGACCAGGCCGACCACCAGCGCGAAGATGATCCGCAGGCCGATCGGGCCGGGCGCCGCGAAGTTGACCGCGGCCGAGATGGTGACCACCAGGGCGAGGACCTTGAGCGCGGCGCGTTTGGCGTCGGCGGCCATCCCGGCGGTCTGACTGATCGTCAGCATGGAGAGCATGGCCAGATCAAAAACGGCCGGCACGATCCACGCGAACAGACCGGCGCCCAGGCTCACCAGATAGTGCCCCTGGTGCAGGTAGCTGGCCGCGAGCGCGCCGGCCAGGATCCCGTTGTTGGCGCGTTTGATGGTCCGGATCGCCTTGAGCATCCCGGGCACCGCGCCCTTGGCGTATTCCGCGGCGAACTGCTGCGTCAGCGTCATCTGCGCCGGCAACGCGAACCTCCTCGGCACGGAGCGACGGGCCTCGAGCGGACGGCCTGGCGTGAAGCGGCACCCGCGGGAAAGGGCGAAACGCGGCGCCGGGATCAGACGCTACCGGAGCAAACCGGCCGCCTGCGGCGAGTCGGTCGAACCGGGTACGTACGACGTGAACGGGACCGCCGGGTCCGAAATACAGCGCGCCGCACCCCGGGGAACGGGGCACGGCGCGCGTGAAGCAGCAGATCAGAATCGGTCAGGTGGACGACACCTTTTCGACCGTGCCGGGCAGCCGCCGCGCGATCCGCGGGTCACCCTCGTCGGCGAAGTAGTCGTCCTTCGCGGTGCCGTCGACCCCCTCCGGCGTCTTGAGCGCCCGCAGCAGGAACGTCACGAGCACCGCCACCGCCAGGTTCACCAGCACCGCCACGAACCCCACGTAGATCGTCTTCGGGGTGTCGAAGCCGAACTCGGACAGCGCGAACGCCGACCCGCCGAAGTGCTTGCGCCCGGTGGCCGCGTTCGGGATCTGCCAGAGCATCCAGAACGCCAGCCCCATCCCGGCCGCCCAGCCCGCGATCAGCGCGCCCCGGTGCAGCCAGCGGCTGTACAGGCCGAGGATCACCGACGGACCGGTCTGCAGGATGATCACGCCACCGATCAGCTGCAGGTCGATGGAGAACTGCGGGTCCAGGAAGACGATGAAGGCGACCGCCCCGATCTTGACCACCAGCGAGGTGATCTTGGCGACGCCGGCCTCCTGCGCCGGGGTGGCGTCCTTGCGCAGGTACTCCTTGTAGATGTTGCGGGTGAACAGGTTGGCCGCGGCGATCGACATGATCGCGGCGGGCACCAGCGCACCGATGCCGATGGCGGCGAACGCCACCCCGGCGAACCAGGGCGGGAAATGCAGGTCGAACAGCAGCGGCACCACCGTGTTGCTGTCCACGCTGCCGGGCTTGGCGCCGGGCAGCGGCTTCACCCCGGCCGCGATCGCCATGTAGCCGAGCAGCGCGATCAGGCCGAGCAGGAAGCTGTACGCCGGCAGCGCCGACATGTTCCGCTTGATCACGTCCCGGTTCCGGCTGGCCAGCACCCCGGTGATGCTGTGCGGGTAGAGGAACAGCGCGAGCGCCGAGCCGAGCGCCAGGGTGAAGTACTGCACCTGGTTGTTGGCGTTCAGGATGATCCCGTCGCCGGGCGCCGGTGACGCCTGGAACTTCTTGTCCGCCGCCTCGAAGATCGCGCCCCAGCCGCCCAGCTTGTACGGCAGGTAGATCACCGCCACGATGATCACGATGTAGATCAGGGTGTCCTTGACGAACGCGATCAGCGCCGGCGCCCGCAGCCCGGACTGGTACGTGTACGCCGCCAGGATCGCGAACGCGATGATGATCGGCAGGTGCCGGGCGATCGCGCTGTCCCCGGTCACGCCCATCGTCTTGAGCACCGCCTCGATGCCGATCAGCTGCAACGCGATGTACGGCATGGTCGCCACGATCCCGGTGATCGCGATCAGCAGCGCCAGGGTCGGCGAGTCGTACCGGGTGCGGACGAAGTCGGCAGGCGTGACGAACCCGTGCCGGTGCGACACCGACCAGAGCCTTACCAGGATCAGGAAGAACAGCGGGTAGATCACCACCGTGTACGGCACGGCGAAGAACCCGGCGGCCCCGGCCCCGAAGATCAGCGCGGGCACGGCGACGAACGTGTACGCCGTGTACAGGTCCCCGCCGACCAGGAACCAGGTGATCCAGCCGCCGAAGCTGCGCCCGCCCAGCCCCCACTCGTCCAGGTGCGCCATGTCGGTCGGGGCGCGCCACTTGGCCGCCACGAAGCCCATCCCGCTGACCAGCAGGAACAGGACGCTGAAGACGATGATCTCGGTCAGATGCGCGCTCATGATCGGCCCCGGCCCCTCGTCATCCGGTACACCAGCGTCGTGGTGACGACGCCGAGCAGGATGAACGCGAACTGCAGCCAGTAGAAGAGCGGAAAACCGGCGAGCCGTGGCTCGTCGTGGTTGAAGAGCGGGGTCAGCAACGGCACCACGATCGGCACCAGCAGCAACCAGTTCCAGGGACTGCTATCGGTACGTGGCTTGGTATCGGCATGCGGGGATTCCGGCTCCGCCATGATCCGCCTCCCTCTACAGCGTGTATGGGTTACGTCACGCTAACGAGACAGGATGATCATTGGCGATCAAAGTGCGCCGAACGGGCGAGGCGGTGCGCCGAACGGCAGGTCAGCCGAGGCCGAAGACGACAGCGTCGCCGCGCTCCTCGCGGGTGATCCCGAGACCGTCGACCGGCTTGGTGAACGTCGCCGGCGGGACCGGATCCGAGTACGACCGGCGGGGCACCACGACCGTACGGATGCCGCGGTCGCGCAGGTATCGCACGCTCGCCGCGTCGGGGAACGACGCGACGGTGGCCCGCAGCTGTTCGAGCCGGGGCGGGATGTACCCGCTGGAGCCGTTCGCGACGGTCGGGAAGCCGTCCGTCGACCACAGCATGACCAGCAGGTCGGCGAGCTTGTCGGTGGGCAGCACCAGCACCGGCTGGGCCAGCGAGCCGAGTGCCACCGGCGCCTTCGGCACGTCGCGGAACGGCGTGATCTGCACGCCTTCCAGAACGACCAGCCCGGCGGGGAGCAGCAGCAACACGGCCAGCACCGGCCGTGCCACCCGGCCGGTAAGTTGCTCGGCGAGCGCGGTGATCAGGCCGGCCGCGAGCAGGCCGAGCAGCAGGGTCACCCAGAGGATCAGCCGGCCCGGCGTACGGATCGCGTCCCAGCCGGGCAGCCAGTGGTGCAGCATCTGGTAGCCGTAGTTCCACGGCGCGCGCATGCCCATCCCGACCCAGGCGAAGGCGAACGCCGCGAGCAGCATCAGCACCCGGTGCCGCCGCGACCACGCCGAGACCACCAGGCCCAGCCCGGCCAGGCCGATCGCGAAGAACCCGGGCAGGTTCCACACCTCGCCGCCGCCCTGCGGGATCAGCGCGTCGCGCAGCTCCTGGTTGTCACGGCCCCACAGCCACTCGAAGCCGGGCGCGGTGACGAACTGCCGGACGTCGCCGGAGAACGAATTGATCTCGGCGAGCGTGCGCGCGCTGCCGGGGTAGGCCTGCTGCATCCTCAGGTACGGGATCGCCATCAGGCCGACCGCGGCCAGGAAGATCAGCACGCCGGCCAGGTCGGCGCGGAACAGCCGCTTGCCGAACGGCGGCCGCTTGACCAGCCAGAACAGCACGGACGCGGCGGTGAGCGCGCCGAGGACGTACCCGAAGGGAAGCCCCAGCCCGAAGCCGAGGGTGATCTGCCAGGCGGCGACCAGCCACCCGCCGAGCGCCCAGGCCGGCCGGGCTTGCGCCGGGCGGTACCCGTGCCGCAGCGAGTAGCCGTGCCCGCGGGCCAGCATCGCGAGGCTGAGCGCGATCCCGCCGATGGACAGGATGTTGAGGTGCGACATGTGCGCGTACCGCCACGGCGCGTAGGCGAAGATCAGGCCGGCCACCAGGCTGCCGGCCCGGTTCGCGCCGAGCTGGCGGGCCAGGACGTACGCGCCGAACGACGCGCCCGCGAACGCCAGCAGGAAGAGCAGGTTGTAGCGCAGCACGGCGGCCTCGCTGCCCGAGCCGATCAGGCCGAACGGCAGGTAGCCCAGCAGCGTGTCGGAGTAGGCGAACGACCAGCTCTCGCCGAAGTGCGCGTTGGTGTCCCAGAACTGCCCCGGGCTGTGCAGCAGGGCCCAGCCCATCCAGGACAGTTGCCAGGCCTGCAGCGACGGGTCCCAGAAGTCGGAGGCGAAGGTGTGTGCCGGGTCCCGCATCAGCGGCCAGGTCATCAGCACCGCGAGCAGCACGGATCCGGCCGCGGCCAGGAACCACTCGTGCCGGAGCAGGCGCACCACCCGCGGCCGGGAGCGCGGCCCCGCGGGCGCCCCGGTTCCGGCCGGTCCGGCGGACGGCCGCTCCAGCACCCGTTCCACACCGCTCTGGTCGCTCACCTGATCCATCGCTTCCCTGCTGTCGCGGCCGCGCGCGTGCGCAGCCGCCCCCGTCGATGCGCGGGATCATACGGTGGCGAAGATCGGCGGCGCGACACGCAGGTTGACCGGCTGCTGCTACCCTGCGGGCCGTGAACGAAGAGGCGACGCACCCCCCGACGGAACCCGGCGCGAACGGCGAAACCGCCCCCGCGAACCGGCAACCGAAGGCGCCCGCCTGGGACGGCCCGCCCGCGCCGCGGCAGCCCGGGCCGCCGACCCTGCCGTGGCAGACGCCGCCCCTGCCGACCACCGCGCCGCAGCAGCCCAACAGCGCCCCGCCGTGGCAGAGTTCGCCCGACCCGGTCGCACCGCCGCAGCCGCCGCAGCCCGGCCCGCCGACCCTGCCCTGGCAGACGGCGCCCGCACCGGCCCCCGCGCCGCAGTGGCAGAACTCGCCCGAGCCGCACAGCGCACCGCCGTGGCAGTCCTTCCCCGAGCCGAACAGCGCTCCACCCGCGATCGCCTCGTGGAACGAGACGTCCACCGAGAACTCCTGGAACACCGCGCAGCAGCAGTCGAGCCCGCCGGCACCGGTGCCGCCGCTGCGTCCGGCGCCGCCCGCGAAACCGGCGAGGTCGGGTGGCTGGCTGGCCGGCTGGATCGGCGGCATCCTGGTGGCCGCGATCGCCTTCGGCGCCGGTGGCTACTTCATCGGCTCCGCCGGGGACTCCGGCGGCGGTTCGGACAACCCGACCTCCGACCCGGCGCCGTCGGTGCCGCTGTTCGAGGCCCGGCTGACGGCGACCAACCGGGAGAAGCTCGGCGGCGACCTGGCCGGGCTGGCCGGCCCGTGGATCACCTCGCTCGGCAACTGCATCGCCAACACCGAGAAGGGCGCCCCGGCGCTCGGCCCCGACGAGAGCCGGCACGTGACCTGCCGGTACGGCGACGCGTGGGTGCACTTCGTGGTCTACAAGGCGGCAGCGCAGAAGAACGCGGCACGGTCGTACCGTCTGCAGTTGAACCTCAACGCCGACGAGGTCGCGCCGGGGGTGCAGGATCCGCAGCGGACCAACGGCGGCGTCACCCAGGCACCCGGCAAGATCGTCGAGTACGCGTTCCGGCAGCAGAGCGGTGTGGCGCTGTGCGGCATGTCCTGGGAGCGCGACGAGGACCAGCTGGCCGCCCTGATGCTCGAGGCGTCCTGCGAGGCGGACCTCGGCGGCAACTGGGCCGTGCTGCGTGATCTCTGGCAGCGTCACAGCTGAGACGTCTTCGCGTCGGTTAGCCTTCCCGCCGTGACTCCATGGACGACCGCGATCGGCAACACCGTCCGGATGTGGTGGCAGCGCTGGCGCGACGACCAGCTGCCCGCCATGGCTGGCGGTCTGCCGTCGCCGTCGCGCCGAGCCCTGCTCACCGGCGGTGGCGCGGTGGCCGTCGGCGCGGGAGTCACCGGCGCGGTGGTCGGCCGGTACATGTCGGCCGCGGACACCTCCGGGACGTCCTTTCTGGACGTCCGGCAGTTCGGCGCGGCCGGTGACGGCAAGACCGACGACACCCGGGCGCTGCAGAAGGCGCTCGACGCCGCCGCGGCCGGTGCGGGCCTGGTCTTCCTGCCGGCCGGGGTCTACCTCACCCGGCGGCTGGTGCTGGGGTCGAACGTGCACCTGCGCGGGGCCGGCGGTGACACCACGGTGCTACGGCTGCACCCGGGCGCCAACAGCGCGATCCTGGAGTCGGACGGTTTCGCGCGGCTCTCCGGCACCGACGACGCCGGCGGCATCCTCGGCTTCAGCATCCGTGACCTGGCCCTGGACGGCAACAAGGGCGAGAACCCGGACGGCGGTTTCGGTCTGCGGATCTACGGCTGCCAGTACGAGCTGTCCGAGCTGATCGTCTTCAACTGCCGGCAGGACGGCGTCTACAGCGAGTGGAGCGGCACGGCCGGGCTGCCCGGACTGTCGCACCAGATGGAGGCCCGGCTCACCGCGGTCCGCTCGCACCACAACGGCGGCTCGGGATTCAACTTCAACGGGCCGCACGACTCGATGTTCGTCAACTGCCTGGCCTTCGAGAACGAGGGCATCGGCTTCCGGCTGGCCGGCGAGGCGCACGCCACGTCGATGGTGAACTGTCACGGCTGGGGCATCGCGCAGCCCGTCTCGTTCGACCTGGCCGCGCTCGCGATCGGCTGCGTGAACTGCTACGCGGATTTCAACGGCGGGATCGGCGTACGGATCTCCCGCAACGACTGCCGCTGGTGGGGCGGTTTCGTGATCGGCGGCAACCACACCGGCGACCGCCGTGAGATCGGCATCCAGTTCGTACCGGGACCCGTCGACGGCGAACCGGCCGGCTGCGTGATCGACACCAAGATCATGAACTGTGCGACGGCGGCCGTGGACTTCGGCAACGGCTTCGGCAACAGATCGACGGTCCGCGCCTCGCTCACCCAGCCGGGCGTGCACACCGACGGGGCGTACGTGGCCGGCACCGGCAAGCCGTGGATCGGCACACCGAACCGCACCTGCCGGATCGAGATCCTCGAGGGCCTGACCGATCCGGCCAAGAGCCTGGTGGTCAGCCCGGCGTTCGAGATGCGGGCGCAGACCGTCCGCGGCCTGCCGCAGGCCGATTCGGTACGGGTCTTCGTCCGGGTCGCCGGCGGCCGCACCCAGCTCTGCGCGCAATTCCCCGACGGCACGGTCCGGGTGCTCGGCTCGGAGTGACCGACGGGACAGCCGGGCCGTGGACAGCACCGTAAGATCGCTCGGCGGATCGCTCACTCCGTCACCGCCGACTTCCCCAGCCGGCAGAGCGTGACGTACCTGCGCGAGAACGGCATCCGCCACCCGAGCACCTGGGAGAACCATGACCGTCAACAGCTCCGCCGGCCGGGGCGCCCTCCAGCCGGCGCTGCTCGGCGGCCGCCGGGTCGCCGTGGTGCACGAGTGGTTCGGTGCGACCGGCGGCTCGGAGGCGGTCTTCCTGGCCATCGCCGACCTGCTGCCGCAGGCCCAGCGGCTGGTGCTCTGGACCGACGAGGGGGTGCCCGCCGACGAGCTGCGCCTGCGGCAGTCCTGGCTGGCCCGGACCCCGCTCAAGCAGAGCAAGGCCCTCTCGCTGCCGGCCATGCCGCTGGTCTGGCGGACGCTGACCAGCGAGAAGTTCGACGTGGTGGTCTCGTCCAGCCACGCGTTCGCGCACACCGTCAAGCTCGGTGATCCGAAACGGACCCGGCACCTCAGTTACATCCACTCCCCGGCCCGCTACGTCTGGAGCCCGGACTTCGACGGCCGCGGCTCGCACCCGCTGCTCACCGTGCCGCGCCGGGTGCTGCAGCAGGCCGACCTGCGGCTGAGCCGGCACGTGCACGCGTACGCGGCGAACTCGCGCGAGGTGCAGAGCCGGATCAAACGGTTCTGGAAACGCGACGCCGAGGTGATCAACCCGCCGGTGGACGTGGACTACTTCGGTGCCGCGCCGGAGAGCCAGCGGCACCAGTCCCGGGACTACCTGCTGGGGATCGGGCGCTGGATCCCGTACAAGAACTTCGATCTGATCATCGCGATCGCCGACGCCGCGAACCTGCCGCTGGTGCTGGCCGGTTCCGGGCCGGAGGAGGAGCGGCTGCGGCGGCTCGCCGCCGCCGCCCGGGTCGAGGTCACCTTCGAGGTACGACCGGACCGCGAGCGGCTGCGCGAGCTGTACTGGGGCGCCCGTGCGCTGCTCTTCCCCGCGCACGAGGACTTTGGCATGATCCCGGTCGAAGCGCAGGCCTGCGGCACCCCGGTCGTCGGGCTGGCACGTGGCGGGCTGTTGGAGACGGTCCGCGACGGCGTGACCGGTTTCCTGGTCGACTCCCTCGACCCGGGCCGGTACGCGGACGCGGTCCACCGGGCCGGCGAGCTGTCACCGGAGCCGATCCGGGCGCACGCCGCCGCGTTCTCGTCCGACCGGTTCGCCGAGCGGATGACCCACTGGATCGACGACCTGGCCGGAGGCACCTGGTGACGAGCACCGTCGTCGACGCGAGCGGTGTCGGCCCGGGCGGCATCACCCGGGTGCTCACCGAGGTGGTGCGGTGCTGGCCGGCCGGCGAGCGGATGCGGATCGTGGCCGCCCCGGCGGGCTGGCAGCCGCCCGCGGACACCGCCGCCGAGGTGACCGTGGCCGGCACCCAGCGCGACGGCCGGATCGGCACGATCGCCGAGGCGACCCGGACGCTGCGCGAGGTCACCGGCGGTGACGCCGGGCCGGGGACCCGGGTGCTGTCGCTGAGCCCGTCGCTGGCCGTGCGGGGCAGCCGGCTCCCGGTCACCACGATCGTGCACGACCTGGCGTTCCGGCTCTGGCCCGACGGTCTTTCGGCATCCGTACGGCAGTACCGCAAACTCAGCTACAGCACCGCGATCGGCCGCTCCGAGCGGCTGCTCTGCGTGAGCGCGCGCACCCGGCACGACCTGCTGGGGCTCTACGGAGTGCCGTACGAGAAAACGACGGTCTGGCACCCGGGCAGCGACCTCGCCGTGACGCCGGGTGTCCTGCCCGGACCGGTGGCCGCCGTGCACGACCGGGGCGGGCGCTACCTCGTGGTGCCCGGGCACGCCGCCCACAAGGGTGTCGAACTCGCCGTCGAGGCACTCGCCGACCTGCCCGGCCACCACCTCGTGGTGCTCACCGGCGGCCGTCCGGTGGACGCCTTCCTGCGCGCGGCGGCCGCGTCACCGGCCGCCGACCGGGTGATCTTCCTCGATCGTCTCTCCGACGCCGAGTACGCGGCCACCGTGGCCGGCGCCGCCGCGTTCGTGATGCCCAGCCACTTCGAGGGGTACGGCCTGCCCGCCGCCGAGGCGCTGCGGCTCGGCACCCCGACGGTGATCTCCCCCGACCCGGCGCTGCTGGAGGCCACCGGCGGCGCGGCGGCCCGGATGACGACCTGGTCCGGCGCGGCGCTGGTCGACGCGCTGCGGCAGCTGACCGACCGGCCGCCGGTCACCGCGGCCGAGCCGGGCGGCCGGTCCTGGCGTGCCGCCACCGCACACCTGCACGCCCTGCTCAGCGGCGGCGCGCCGGCCGTCGCGGCCCGGCTCTAGGACGGCGGGGACATGCGGATCGCCATGGTGCACTCCTCGTTCGCGGTGCGCGGTGGCGCCGAGACCTACGTCCGTGACCTCAGCGGCGCTCTGATCGAACGCGGTCATCAGGTCCAGGTCTTCAGCCGTCCCTCGCCGCACGCCGAGCCGGCCGACCAGGCGGTCCGCACCCGCCTGGCCGATCGGCTCGCCGACCGGGCCGGTCCGCTGCGCAAGGGCTTCGTCCACCTCGGTGACGTGGCCGACGCGACCGGCCTGCACCCGCGCGATCTGGCCGGATTCGCACCGGACGCAGTGCACGTGCACAACTGGCAGGGTCTGGGCATCCGGCCGATCGCCCGGATCGCGCAGCGGTACCCGACCGTGCACACCGTGCACGACTTCGCGATCGCCGACCCCGGCAACGCGCTGGGCAACATCGGTCGCTCGCCGGCGCTCGACCGGCTGCTCGCGGTCCGCGCCGCCCGGGTGGCCCGCGCCCTGCGCAACGTCACGCTGCTCTACGGCTCGGAACGCACCCGGGACGTGATGCTCCGGCACGTGCCGGCCACCCGCGACCTGGACCAGCGCGTCGTGCTGCTCTCGCTGCCGGTGCCGGCCGGACGGCGCGCGCTGCCGCCGGGCGACCGGGCCACCTTCCTCTACCTGGGCGCGCTCGCCGAGCACAAAGGCGTCGGCGACCTGCTGCGGTCCTGGACGACGAGCCCGCTGCGGGAGCACGGCACGCTGCTGCTCGGCGGGGACGGCCCGCTGCGCGCCGACGCCGAGGCCGCGGCCGCCGCGTTCCCCTCCGTCCACTACCTCGGTTACCTCGGCGAATCCGGCAAACAGGCCGCGTTCCGGCGGGCCGGCTGGCTGCTGTTCCCGAGCACCTGGCCGGAGACGTACGGTCTGGTCTGCGCCGAGGCACTGGTCGCGGGCCGGCCCATCGTGGCAAGTAAGATCGCCGAGCCGGTCATGGCGTCCCCCGGGTCACGACTGCTCTTCGACGGGCCGGGCGAGTTGCGTCACCGGCTCGAGCAGGCCGCGTCCCTGCCCGACGCCGAGTACGCCGCCCTCACCGCCTCGGCGCTGGGTGACGGCGAACGACTGGCGTGGGACAAGCATGTGGACGCTGTCCTCGCCGCCTATCTCGCGGCGGCGTCCCCGAGGCCGGAAGCTGTGGTGCGGTGATCGTCGACTTCCTCCAGGCACCATCACTTCTGCGGTGGTGGCGTGAGCTGCGACCGGGTGCCCGGCGCGCGATCCTGATCGGTGTGGCGGCGGTGCTGGTGGCCGGCATCCCGGTCTGCCTGCTCGCCGGCGCGTCACCCGCGCTGCCCCCGGTCGCCCTCTTCCTGCTGGTGGTGGCGGTCCGTCCGTTCCCCGGCCTGATCTACCTGGCCGCGGTCTTCTGCATGCCGCTGGGCCTGTGGATGACCGGCGTGCAGGCGTTGTTCGGCCACGCGTTCGGCGGCCGGGACTACGCGCTCAGCCTGTCCTCCGCGGTCGTCGCGTGCTCGCTGCTCGCGGTCACCCTGCTGCGCCGCCCGCCGCGCGGCCGGGCGCTGCTGGCCGGCGCCGTCGTGATCGTCGTCCTCGGGGTGTGGAGCCTGATCGGTTTCGCCGACCACGGGATCACCCAGACCCTGGTCGGCGACCGGCTCACCACCCTGCCGCTGATCCTGTTCGTCCTGGTCGGCGCGCTGACCGTCCGGGAGATCACCCTGCTGGTCTCGGTGCTGGCCGGGATGGTGATCGCCAACGCGGTCGCCGCGGTGGTGGAGTACATCATCGGCCCGGCCGAACTCGTCGCGCTCGGCTTCGAGCCCGAGCGCGGGGTCCGGCTGATCGGTGACACCTTCCGCGCGCCCGGGCTCACCGAGGTCAACGCGGAGCTCGGGCTGCTGGCCGGCGGGTTCCTGCTCGGGTACGCCGCCCTGTGGCTGGTCCGCGACCTGCGTCCGCGCCGGCGGCTGTGGCATGTGGCCGCGGGCGCGGCAGCCGTCGCCCTGGCGCTGAGCACCAACCGGACCGGCGCGCTGCTGCTGGCCGGCGGCCTGCTCAGCGCCGTGGTGCTGAACCGTGGCGGTGGCGCGGCGATGCGCAAGCGGGCCCGGTTCATCGGCTTCGGCACGATGGTGGCGGTGGCGCTGGGCTTCGTCGCGATCGGCGCGACCGGTTCCAGCAGCACCTTCGAGCGGTTCCAGGTCTGGGGCAACCTGCTGGCCTCCGGCGCACCCTGGTACGGCCTCGGTGTCGGCGGGGTCGGCGCGGCCACCGGCTCCCGGGTGTCCAGCTCCGCCACCCTGGTCTTCGTCGACAACTACTTCGTCAGCATCTCGCTGCAGCTGGGCATCCCGATCCTGATCGCGGTGGTGGCGCTGGTCGGCTGGGCGCTGTTCCGGCTCTCCCGGGGCTCGGAGCGACGGCCGTACCTCGCCGTGCACCTGGCGCTGCTCGCCGGGCTGGCGCTGGCCAGCCTCATGGTCGAGACCTGGGAGTACGCGGCCGCGATGATGTGCTTGGTGGTCTTCTGGGCGTACACCGCGAAGACCGCGGCGGCCGCTGACGAGGCGGAGGTGGCCGCGGTCGTGACACCGGTCATCCCCCGGCCCCGGCAGGACCAGGACCAGGACCAACCCGCGCAGCAGGCCGAATCCGGCAGGTGACGGCGATGATCCGCCTGCTGACCAAGCTCCAGCACTCTCAGCTGTCGGTGCAGGCGTTGTCCCGGCTCTCCAGTGTGGTGCTGTTCCTGCTCGCCTCCTGGACGGACACCGCACGCCTGCCGCTGGTCGCCCTGCAGGGCATCCTGCTGGCGTTGCCGTTCACGCTGATGGAGTCGCTGATCGGCCGGCCGATCTCGGCCGGGCTGCTGCCCGCGACCTGGGACGTGGAGTCCTGGGCCCGGCGGGCCTCGGCGGCCACCCTGATCCCGGTCGCGGTGATCGCCGGGGTCTCCGCGACGGTCGCGCTGCCCGCGGCGAGCTGGGGCGACCGGCTGCTGATGCTCACCCCGGTCCTGCTCCAGCTGCCGCTGGAGGCGATGTTCTGGGCGCAGGCCCGCACCCGCTCGACGTCCCGGGCCAACCTCATCCCGCAGCTCGTCGCGATCGGGACCATGGTCTGCGGCGGCGCCTTCGCCCTGGCCGGGATCCGGGTGGACGTCGCGTCGGTGCCGGGACAGCTCGCGGTGCTGGCCTGGTTGCTGCTGCACCGCCGGGTGGCGGCCGGCACGGTACGCCCCGGCTACGTCGCGAGCCTCAGGGCCGGCGCCACCTACTTCGTCACGGCCTCGGTCGACCTGGCCTACTCGGTGGCGCTGCCGTCGGTCGCGGGCGCCCTGGCCGGGCCGGCCGCGGTCGTCGTGCTGCGCGCGCTGGAGCTGGCGTTCGGGCCGTTCCACGTGCTGCTGTCCGCCACCACCCGGGAGGACGTGGTGCTCGGCCGGCGCAGTCGCCTGGTCAACCCGCTCCGGCTGCTCACCGTCGCGGGCTGGGTCGCGGTGTCGGTGGTGGTGACGGCCAGCCCGTGGGTGCGCGGGCTGCTCGCCACGGACCTGCGCGACCTGGCCCTGATCACGGTCGCGACGTTCTGCGCGTACAAGGGTCTGCTGATGTTCGCGACCTGGATGTCGGTACGGCACATGATCTGGGCGGCGCCCCGCCGGTACCTGGTCTCCGGGGTCGGCTCCCGGATGATCGCCCTCGGTGCCCTGGCCGCGTCGGTGACCTGGGTGCACCGGGTGCCGGATCTGCTGCTCTCGCTGCTGATCAGCGAGGCGCTGGTGGTCGCGTGGTTCGCGTACCGGATCTCCCGGACGCCGCGCACGCCGGTCCCGGCGGCGGACCAGCTGCCCGCCGCCGCCTGACCTCTACTTGTTCTGCGCGACGATGGCCGTGAGGGCCGCGGTGTCGTCCTTGCGGACCGCGGCGAACAGCGCCTTCGCCTTCGCCTTGTCGGCCAGCACCACGCTCTGGTCGCCGATCGTGCCGGTGCCCTTGGTGGGGCTGGTGAAGAACGCCAGGTTCTCGCTGCGCAGGTGCCGCAGGTCCATCGCCATGGTCACCAGGTTCATGTCCTTGTCGACGCTCACCGTGTTGGTGGTCGCCTTCAGGAACGCGTTGAGCCGGCTCGGGTTGGTGGCCACCCCACCGGAGACCGCCTTGTTCAGGATCGCCTTGATGACCTGCTGCTGGTGCCGGATCCGGGCGAAGTCGCCGTCCTTGAACGAGTACCGCTCGCGGGCGTAGTCCAGCGCCGCGGCACCGTCCATCGTCTGCGGGCCCTTCTCGAACTTGCGGATGCTGTTGGCGTTCAGCGAGTGGGTCGAGGTGAACGCGGTCTCCACGTCGATGTCGACGCCACCGAGCGCGTCGACGATCTCCTTGAAGCCGGAGAAGTCCACCAGTGCGACGTGGTCGATCCGGACGCTGGTGTACTCCTCGACGGTCTGGACCATCAGCGGCACCCCGCCCCAGGCGAACGCCGCATTGATCTTGGCGTTGGTGTTGCCGTGCTGACCGTCCGCCGACTTGGGGATGTGCACCCAGGTGTCGCGCGGGATCGAGATCAGCTGGGCGGCGGACCGCTCCTTGTTGATGTGCATCACGATCATCGTGTCGCTGCGCGAGCCGCCGTCGTTCTCCGGGTCGCGGGAGTCGCTGCCGAGCAGCAGGAAGTTCGTGGCCTCACCGGCCGCCGCCTCCTTCTGCGGGCGGGTGGCCTCCGGCACCTGGGCGAACGCGTCCACCCGGACCACGTCACCCTCGACCGATTTGAGGTACCAGACCCCGCCGAGCAGACCGATGCTCGCCAGGACCACGGGCACCAGCAGAACGATCAGTACGATCTTCCACTTCTTCCGCGGCCTCTTGTGCTTCGCGGGCGCGCCCAGGTCCGGGGCATCGGTCGGCTCCGTGATCACAGTGGCGTCGGAGTCGAACATCGGCTCTCGGGTCGGCATGGCGAAGATGGTACTGATCCTCGCAACCCGGCACGGGGCGCCGCGTGACCGGTACACAGTGATCGCCGGGTGGCGTTACCCAAATGCCTACACTTCACCCGCCATCAATGGCGAAGGTCACACCGCCGGGCACCCTGTCAGCCCGGAACTGAACACGACATAGCCAGCAAATGCCCCGAGCCGGGGTGGCATCGACCGATCCAAACCCTTACGATCCGCCTCGAATCACGGGAGTGATCCGTGTTCGGCGCACAGGGGCCTCAACCATGCAGCACTTCGGTCCGGCGCTACCGGGGCACCAGCCACCGGGGCCCACCACCACGGAATCGGGCGAGCCGGATCAGGGCGGCGCGTTCGGCTGGTGGACGCCGTCCCGGCACAGCACCCGGATCCCGGCGCAGCGCACCGAGGAGCCCACCGACCTCGGTTCCACCGTGGTGCTGCCGTACGTGGCGTCGCTCGCCGCGAAACGGACCCGGCCGCTGCGCGCCTGGATGACCACCCTGCCGGCCGACGTGCTGGCCCTGGTCGCCCCGATCGCCTGGAGCCAGCAGTACTGGAAGGCCACCGTCTCGGCCGCGGCCGTCACCGTCGGGCTGTTCGCCGTCGGCGGCCTGTACCGGGCCCGCCGCCACCTCAGCGTCCTGGACGAGCTGCCCGGCCTGTACCTGCGGATGCTGACCGGCGCCGCCGCGGTGGCGATGGCCGTCGCGATCCGGCACGACTCGATCGACAACGTGGACGGCTTCCTGCGGCTCACCGCGATCTCCGCGGTCCTGCTGCTGCCCGGCCGGCTGGCCAGCCGGCTGGTGGTGCTGATGGCCCGCCGCCGCCGCTGGGTCGAGCACAGCGCGATCATCGTGGGCGGCGGCCCGGTCGCCGTCGAGCTGGCCCGGCTGCTGCGCCGCTACCCGCAGTACGGCCTGCGCTTCGGCGGCTTCGTCGACGTCGCCAGCACCGGCCACGACCGCCGGGAGAGCATGCCCCTGGTCGGCAAGCTCGACGACCTGGAGAAACTGGTCCAGCAGACCGACTGCGACGTGGTGATCATCGCGGACGTGGAGTGCCCGGAGAGCCGGCTGCTGACCATCGTGCTCTCCCCCGGGCTGCGGGACTGCGACCTCTGGATGGTGCCCCGGCTGCGCGAGTTCTCCCAGGGCCTCGGCGCGCCGGACCACATCGGCGCCATCCCGGTGGTGCGGCTGCGCCGTCCGACGCTCGACGGTCCGAAGTGGGCGGTGAAACGGACCTCCGACCTGCTCGTCGCGACGGCGGCCCTGCTGCTGCTCAGCCCGGTGATGCTGCTCTGCGCGCTGGCCGTACGCCTCGAGGGCGGCCCCGGGATCATCTTCCGCCAGCAGCGGATCGGGCGGTACGGCGCGCCGTTCGACCTGCTCAAGTTCCGGTCGATGCGCCCGGTGGACGACCAGGAGTCGCAGACCAACTGGAACATCCAGCACGACCCGCGGGTCGGCCCGATCGGGCGGATCCTGCGGCGCACCTCGCTGGACGAGCTGCCCCAGCTGTGGAACGTGCTGCGCGGCGACATGAGCATCGTCGGCCCGCGGCCGGAGCGGCCGTACTTCGTCGACAGGTTCTCGCACGACTACCCGGAGTACGCGATGCGCCACCGGGTACCGGTCGGCCTGACCGGGCTGGCCCAGGTGAGCGGCCTGCGCGGGGACACCCCGATCTCCGACCGGGCGCGGTTCGACAACTACTACATCGAGAACTGGTCGCTCTGGCTGGACGTCAAGGTGGTGCTGCGGACGATGGCCGAGGTGCTGCGCGCCGGGGGACGCTGACCGCGGACGGCCGGCGTCCCCCGGGCGGTTCAGATCAGGCCCAGCGACACCGTCTTGGTGAGGGTGGCCTTGTCGTCGTCACCGTCGAGCGACCACATCATCGCGCCACCCAGGCCCCGGGACCGGATGTAGAGGGTCTTCTGCAGCAGCACGGCCGGGTCGTCGTACGTCCAGAAGGTCTTGCCGTCGAACAGCCAGGCGTGACCGTTGCGCAGATCGCGGTGCACGGTGTAACCCTGCGCCGGCAGCTGCTTGAGCGTCTTGAAGTCCTCGGTGCCGGCGGCGAAGACGCCCGGCGCCGGGCCGGCGGCCGGCTGGAACAGCCCGTTGCCGCTACCGGTCACCCCGGTCCAGCCCTGGCCGTAGTACGGCAGGCCGAGCACCAGCTTGCGCTTCGGCGCGCCACCGGCGAGCCAGGCGTTGACCGTGTTCTCGACCGAGAAGTCCGGGTTGTCCGGCGCACCGGCCGGCACCCGCAGCGCGGACTGCTGGTTGGTCTTCGCCTCCCACGTGCCGTGGTAGTCGTAGCCCTGCAGGGTGCCGAAGTCCAGATACTTGAAGATCTTGGCGACCTCGAAGCCGGCGTCGATCTTCGCGAGCGCGGCCGGCAGGAACGCGGTCAGGTCGTAGTGCCGGCGGTTCGCCTTGCCGAGCTTGTCCAGCTCGGCCCGGAACTCCGCGGCCAGCAGGGTGAAGTTCTGCTTGTCCTCGGGCCGGATGACGTTGCCGTCGTTGCCGGACGAGCCGGGCCACTCCCAGTCCAGGTCGATGCCGTCGAAGATGCCGGCGCCCACGCCGTCGGGGAGACCGGTCAGGTTGCCCTTGACCCAGAGGTCCACGCAGGACGAGACGAGCTTCTTGCGGGAGGCGTCGGTCAGGGCCGCGTCCGAGAAGTACGCCGAGCCGCTCCAGCCGCCCAGCGAGATCAGCACCCGCAGCTTGGGGTTCTTCTTCTTGAGCTCGGCGAGCTGGTTGAGGTTCCCGGCGATCGGCTGGCCGGCCACGTCACCGGCACCGTCCACGCTGTTCGCGTCGGAGAACGGGGTCTGCCAGTCGGCCCACGGGTCGGCGGAGGCGCAGACGCCGTCCGCGGTCACCGGGCCGAACGCGTAGTTGAGGTGGGTGAGCCGGGCGGCGGCACCGGACTTCTGCACCTTGGCCAGCTGGAAGTCGCGGCCGTAGATGCCCCACTGCGTGAAGTAGCCGACCTTGACGTACGAGCTGCTATGGGCCTGCGCCGGCACCGGCGCCGTGGCCACGACGGCCGTGGCGGCCGCTGTCACGGCGATGAGACGACGGGTGAAACCGTTCATGAGCCCTCCAGGGCGAAACGGTGAAGAAAGTTTCCTAATCGAGGAAACTAAACGTCTCACCCTGGAGGGTCAACAACTTCTATCGAAGATGGGCCGTCTCGTTGACCGAGCGGACCGCGATGTTGCCGTCCGGCCAGACGTCCATGGTGGACACCCCGGCCGCGTCCAGGAACAACCGGTGCAGGAACGCGTCACCGGCGGCCAGCGCGTCCCGCAGGATCAGCTTGATCGGCGAGACGTGCGAGACCACCACGACGGTCTGACCCGGGTACGCCTCAATGATCTTCGCCAGCGCGCCACGGACCCGCTTGGCCACCGTCTGGAACGACTCACCCTGCGGCGGCGCCACACTCGTCGACTCCAGCCAGGCCGTCATCTCCCGCGGCCAGCCCTCCTGCACCTCGGCGAAGGTCTTGCCCTCCCAGAGCCCGAAGTCGCACTCGATCAGGTCGTCCATCACCGTCACCGGCAGGCCACCGGTCTCGGCCGCGATCAGCTCGGCGGTACGCACACACCGGACCAGCGGCGAGGCCAGCACCGCGCCGACGTCCCGGGACAGCCCGGCCACCCGCCCACCGGCGGCCATCGCCTGCGCCTCGCCCGCGTCGGTGAGCGGCACGTCGCCACGGCCCGAGTACCGGCCCTGCGACGTCATCGCGGTCTCGCCGTGCCGCACCAGGATCAGGCGGGTGGCGTTCTCCAGCGACGGCGGCGCCCAGGACCGCGGCTTCGGGACGGTGAGCTCGCGCTCCACCCGCTCCGGCGTCGTCTTGCCGGCCGCCTCGTCCATCGCCCGGTTGGCCAGGGCGTCGGCGTCCTTGTTCCGCTCGCGCGGGATCCAGCCGTAGGTGACCTCGTCGAACTTGGCGACCAGACCGGCCGCCTCGGCGGCGAGCGGACGCAGCCCGGAGTTCTTGATCTGCCAGCGGCCGGCCATCTGCTCGATCACCAGCTTGGAGTCCATCCGGACGTCGACCCGGGTGGCGTTCAGCTCGGCGGCGGCGCGCAGACCGGCGATCAGGCCGGAGTACTCCGCGACGTTGTTGGTGGCGGTGCCGAGGGCGGCGTACCGCTCCAGCAGCACCTCGCCGGTCACCGCGTCCTTGACCACCGCGCCGTACCCGGACGGGCCCGGGTTGCCCCGGGAACCACCGTCGGCCTCGACGACGACCCGCAGGTCACCGCTCACAGCCCGGACTCCGACGTGCGCACCATGATCCGGCGACACTCCTCACAGCGCACCACCTCGTCGGCCGGTGCGGTCTTCACCCGGTTCAGGTCGGCGCCGTACAGCTCGATCCGGCACGCGCCGCAGCGCCCGGCGTAGACCAGCGCGGCACCCATCCCGGAGTCGGCACGGATCTTGTCGTACAGGGTGACCAGGTCGGCCGGCAGGTCACCGGCGAGCGGGCCGCGGGCCCCCGACTTGAACTCCTGCTCCTTGGTGATCTCGTCGAGCGTGCTGTCGCGCCGCTTCTCGGCGTCGTTGCGCCGCTGCACCGCCGCGGCGATCCGGGCCTGCACGTCGGCCAGCCCGGCGACACCGGCCTCGCGCTGCTCCATCAGCTCCAGCTCGGCGTCCTCCAGCTCGGACTGCCGCCGCTTCAGCGTGGCCAGCTCGTGCTGCAGGCCGTCGATCTCACGCATCGCGGCGCCGGAGTCGAGCCGCTTCTGGTCCTTGTCCTTGCGCAGCCGCACCTGCTCGATGTCCTTCTCGAACCGGGAGATGTCCCGGTCCAGGTCGTCGACGGTGACCTGGGCGCGGACCCGTTCGTCCTCCAGCGCGGAGATCTCCCGGGACGCCGCCTCGATCTCGGCGAGCTCGGGCAGGCTCTTGCGGCGGTGCGCCAGCTGAGCCAGGGCGGTGTCGACAGCCTGCAGGTCGAGCAGGCGACGCTGGGCTTCTGGGGCGGCCTTCACGGGTGGGTCTCCTTATGCGCAGAGGCGGTATGAACGGTCCAGGGATCCGTGTCCAGGTCGGACACCACCACATCGACGGGGAATTCCGCGCGCAGCCAGGCGGCCACGTCGTCGAGCCAGGGTCGCTCCGTCGCCCAGTGCGCGGCGTCGAGCAGCGCCGGGCCGTCGTTCGCGAGATGCTCGCCGGCCGGGTGATGCCGCAGGTCCGCGCAAAGATACGCGTCGACCCCGGCCCGGGCCGCTTCGGTCAGGAAAGAGTCGCCGGCGCCACCGCAGACCGCCATCGTACGGATCACCCGCCCCGGATCCCCAGCGGCGCGCACCCCGCCCGCCGTGGCCGGCAACCGCGCGGCCGCGAGAGCGGTCAGCTCGGCCAGGGTGAGCGGCTCGGCCAGCTCGCCGATCCGGCCCGCGCCACGACCACCACCGGCAGCCGCACCCTCGGCCGGCGCCAGCGGGCGCAACCCGGTCAGGCCGAGCCGGGCAGCGAGCGCGTCGGAGACGCCCGGGTTGGCGACGTCGGCATTGGTGTGCGCGGTGAACAGCGCCACCTCGGCACGGATCAGCCGGTGCACGATCCGCCCCTTGAAGGTGTCCGGGGCGATCGAGGACACCGGCTTGAGCAGCAACGGGTGATGCGCCACGATCAGGTCGGCGCCGACCTCGAGAGCCTGGTCGACGGTTTCCGGCACACAGTCCACGACGCAGAGGACCCGGGCGACGGCGTGTTCGAACTCGCCGAGCACCAGACCGACCCGGTCCCAGGATTCCGCCCAGTTCCGCGGATAACGTCCGTCCAAGGCATCAACCACCTGGCGAACCGTCGGTACAGCGGCAGGCTCCGTCACGAGCGCAAACTCTATACGGCTAGGAAACCGCTCCCGGCTCGACTCGGCTCGACGCCGTGACCGGGCTGCTGACCGCCTGGAGGGCACGCCGCCACGGGAACTGGCCGCGGAACCGGTCGGTCTGGCCGGGGCCACCGAGCCGGCACACGTCCTCGCCGTAGAGCACGTGCACACCCCAGTCGCGGAGTTTGGCCAGGCTGTCGTGCAGCGCCGGGTGCAGCGCCATGACCTTGTTGGTGTACGGGACGACGGCGGTCGGCACGCCATACCCGTACCCCTCCACCAGCAGTCCGAGCACCAGCGTGTCGGTGATCCCGGCGGCCCACTTGTTGACCGTGTTGACGGTGGCCGGTGCGACGATCATCGCGTCGGCCGGTGGCAGCACGTCCGGGTCGCCGGGACTCTTGTAGTACGTACGCACCGGATGTCCGGTCTGCGCCTGCAAGGCCGTCACGTCGACGAACTTGCGACCGTCCGGTGTCGTGATCACGCAGACCTCCCAGCCGTCACGCTGGGCCATGCCGACGAGGAGCCCGACGTCGCGGGCCATCGGCGATCCGCACACGAGGACGTACAGCACACCGGGTGAGGGGTTGCCCATCATTACCCGCGGACCCCCCACCCGCCGTCCGGAAACGGACTAACGGCTCCCCTCATACGCCGACTCCCATCTGTTCGGCCAGCTCCGCGATCGGAGCCGGCGGCGTGCCCCGTGTCCGCCGTAGCACGTCGGAAAGGACTTCCGCGGCGAGCGGGCGGCAGCGGATCTCCGAGGGGGCGAGCCGGTCGCCCTCCAGCAGCATCTCGCCGGCCTTCTCCACGTCGCCGATCTGGGTGTAGCCGCGGGCGATGTCCAGGAAGTGGTGCGCCCGTCGTTCCGGGAGCATGGCGTTGAAGCCCGCCAAGTCCATGTTCTCGTGGGTCTCCACCGCGGTCCGGCCGTCACCGAGCTCGACGGCGGTGGCACAGCGGTGCAGCTTCACGTTCGTCGGACCGAAACAGGTCCAGTAGTGGTTGAAGTCGCCACCGAGCTGCAGGGACGCCTGCTCGGCGCCGCTCAGCAGGTCGCGCACGGTCGCGCTGTCCCCGATCCGGGACGCCGCCATCGCGCCGTTGAGCAGCAACATCCCGTACACCGAGAGCTGGTCGGCCTCGGGCCGGTCCGGTCCCGGCGCGAGCCGGTTGGCGATGTTGACGTTGACTTCCAGCGCCGGGCGGACCCGGCCGAGCGCGAGCAGCGCGCTGCCCACCCGATAGCTGGCCAGGCCGGCCAGCAACTGGTCGCCGGCCCGTTGGGAGACCGCGATCGATCGGTCCGCGGCCAGCCAGGAGAGCTCGTGCTCGCCCACTTTCCGCAGTGCCGACGAGGCGATCTGGTAGACCTGCCCGAGCAGGTGCGCGGCTTTCGACGCCTGTTCGCTGTTGGCGTGCGCGCTGTCCGCCGCCTGGGCGTCGCGCAGCAGCTTGGGCAGCGCCCGGGCCAGGACGCCGTACTTCGCGTGCTGGTACGTCAGCCAGGCGTGGCTGACCGCTTTGTGCATCTCTGCCAGCGGTGGCGATTGCGGCACAGCTTGGAAGAACGCACTCATCTGGTCATAACGCTCCAGAGCCGCACGAATCTCCTCGACCTCCACCTGGTCGATGCAGTTCTGCGTCTCCGGCTTGCGCTCCACCTCTTTGCCCAGCAACAGCTGGACATCGACCTGGAGCACATCCGCGATGTCGTAGACCACGGAGAACTTGTCGAGTCGGCGAACCCCCCGCTCCACCTTGTCGACCCAGCTCTTACTCTTGCCCAGCCGGTCCGCAAAGACCTGCTGGGACATCTTGCGCCTGCCCCGCCAGTAGGCGACGCGGCGGCCGATCGGCAGCTCGTCCACGGTGCCTCCCCCACTCACCCGGCGACTCATTCCCGCCGGTGAGTCATCCAGTGATCTGCAGTGTGGACCGCTCACGTATGTACAGATCGCACAACGTGTGTGATCGCCTGCTCACCGATGCTCGTAGTTTTTTATGCAACTTGCAAAGGGTGGATCTGATCGGCCCAACGACGTTCGTCTCGCTGGGATACGGCTGGAACGCCCGACACGACGGCAGCAGACCCGGATCCGGGAGGAATTGGGCTATGCAGTGGACCAACCGTCAGCCGTTCGTCCGACCGTCGCTTCTCGATCGACTTGACCGGGTGCGCCTGCGCCGGGCCGCGCTGGCTTACGCCGAACACGGCTGGGCAGTGGCGCCCGGCTCCTATCTGACCGGTCGCCGGTTCGACTGTGGACGCCCCGGGTGCCCGATCACGGGTTGTCATCCGGCCGTCGACTCGCTCGCCGAGTCGGCCACCGTCGATCCCACCCGGGTGGCCGGGTGGTGGCGGCGCCGGCCGCACAACGTGCTGCTCACCACCGGCGACACCTTCGACGTGCTGGAGGTGCCGGCGATGCTGGGCCGCCCGGCCGTCGACCGGCACGCCGGCGATGCCGGTCCGGTCGCGGTCACCGCGGCCGGGCGCTGGATGTTCCTGGTCCGGCCCGGCAGTCCGCTCCGGTCCGAACTGGACCTGCGCATGGACGTGGTGCACCACGCGCAGAACTCGTGGATCCCGGCGCCACCGAGCCGGATGGTGGAGGGACCGGTCCGCTGGGAGGTCCCGCCGTCGGCGGTGGACTGGATCCTGCCCGACCCGGAACGGGTGCAGGAGATGCTCGCCGAGAGCGCCACCCGGGCGCCCCGCAGGCCGGTCATCCCCCGTCAGCTGTCCAGCCTGCGCCGGGCGGCCTGACCCACCGGCCGCCACAGTGTCGCTGTCGGCGGCCGGGTGCCGGGTGTGGGCACGGGTACACATGTCACCCGACAAGGTATCCCACACCCCGACGTGGTGCGAGTCACCCACACGAGTGAACAGATGAGTGAAAATTCAGGCGGCCAGCTCGCGGTAGGCGGCGATCACGGCATCGGTGCGGTCGGCCAGCTCCGGCCCGCTCGCCGCGGCCGGCACCCCGCTGACCCGGGCGAGCGCCCGCTCGGCGTGCCGGGCGGTCGCGGCCACCTGCTGTTCCCGGATGAAGCTCTCACCGGCCCGGGCCGCGCTGTCGATCGCACGCAGGATGCGGTTGGCCGCCGCGCCGGTCTCCCGCCAGAGCTCGTCGGCCCGCTCCCACTGCGCGTCCGCGGCGAACCGGGCCGGGCTGTCCGCCGGGATGTCGGCGTCCCGGGTCGCGTCCAGGCCGGCCCGGACCCGGCGCAGCTCCTGCCGCTGGGCCAGCAGTCCGGCCAGTTCGTCGAGGGCCCGGGTGAGCGCGTGGTCGGCGAGCCCCGGGTCGATCATGTCGCCGAGCGCGGGCCAGGTCCGGCGCACCCGGTGCGAGACCGTGACGGCCCGCTCGAACGCCGCGCGCTCCGGCTCGGTCCACAGCACCCGGGACTCCGGGTCGCGCGGTGCCGCGAACGCGGCGATCTGTGCGGCGCGGGCCTGCCACCGCCAGAACCAGACGACCAGGGCCGCGCTCACGGTCGCCGGCAGCCACCAGGTGAGCCCGGTGGCGGACAGCAGGGCCGAGGCGAACAACAGCGGCAGGGCGAGGCGCGCGGTCCGCGCGATGCGAACCTCGCGGGTGCGCAGGGCAGGCGGCCGGGGCACGGCTTCGACCATCGATCCGGTACGACGTGAGCGCGCCCGTCCGGCCCGGGTCCGTACCCGGGTCGCCGAGATCACGACCTTCTCGGTGTCCGCGCCGATGTGCAGGTCCACGCTCATCGCCGGCCTCCGTCGTGATCAAAGTGCCCGATGCGCAGCCGCCGGGCGGGCCCGACTCGCCGGGGGGAACCGGCCGGACCCGCCCACCGCGGTCGTTCCCGCAGGTAACAACAGCAATCGGTGGCCGGCCCCCGGACATGAGCCGCGCCCGGGTGCACCCCCGTTGCGTTCCGGATCCGTCCGGTTGCCGGACGGCGGGCTATCGTCGCGGTCGTGGACACGGTCGATCTGGTGTTGCGCAAGTACGACGGCCGGCCGCACCGCCGGGTCACCGGGCGGCTGCTCGGCGAGGACGAGTTCGGCACCTGGATCGGCACCCCGCGCGGCACCACGGTGCGCTACAGCTACGGCCTGCGCCGGATCTCGTGGACCCGCTCCGACGCGGTCCGGCTGGTCCCGCGGGACAGCTGGTGGATGGCGACGTTCACGGCCGCGCCGAGCCGCTCGGAGATCTACTGCGACGTGACCACGCCGGCCCGGCGCACCGCTCCGGGCGAGTTCACCCTGGTCGACCTGGACCTCGACCTGATCCGCCTGCGCGACGGCCGGGTGGTGATCGACGACGAGGACGAGTTCGCCGAGCACCGGGTCCGCTTCGGCTACCCGGACGACGTGGTGACCGCGGCCACCGCCGCGACCGCCGAGCTGCACGCGGCGCTGACCGGCGGCGCCGAGCCGTTCGCCGGGCACTACCGCGGATGGCTCGCCCGGGCCGCCGCACCGGCACGCCGGTGGCGCCGCTTCCGCTGACCGGCCGCCCGGCCGGCGCACCCCGGAAATTGTCAGAGGGTAGCCCTACCGTCACACCATGACCGACACAGCACTCCGCGACGCCCCGATCACCCTCGATCGCCGTCTCCTGCTGGGCGAGACCGACTACCAGGTCACCGTCTTCCCGGCCGAGGACCAGCGGCTCGACCTCTGCATCGTGAGCAGCGACGGCGACGGCCAGGTGGTGAGCGAGATGAGCGGCATCCTCGCGCCCGACGACCTGGCCGCACTCACCGAGGTGCTCACCACCACCCTGGCCGGCCTGGTCGCGATGACCGGCCGCTCCGCCCCCGGCCCGGCCCGGGTCCCGGTCCAGCGGGGCCGGGCCCCCAACCGGGGCGCCCGCTGGGCACCGGCCGACGACGAGCGGCTCCGCTCGCGCTATCGGCAGGGCGCCGGCCAGGCCGAGCTCGCCGCCGAGTTCGGCCGCACCGCCGGCGGCATCCGGTCCCGGCTGGAGCACCTCGGCGAGATCCCACCCGGCGGCCGCTGGCGCCCGGCCCCGCCCGATCCGGCGGCACCCGGCCCGGCGACGGCCACCTGACCCGGCGACGGTGGGCCGGCCCGGCACCCGGCCCACCGGCCAGGGCACGCTCCGGCCCGGCCGAGACGCCCGCAGAGGAAGGATCGGCAGGCGGGCATGTCAGTGGTGTTGATGTACGCCCCGGGCCTGGGCTCCGGCCCGGTCAGCGCGGGATGGGCCGGGGAGGACGACCCGGCCAGTCCAGGGGTAGGTGGTGGACATGGGGCAGGCCGCACAGGCGCCGCTCATGGTCGCGTTCCCAGTCCTCCACCTCCTCCATGAGTTCTATGGCTTCCTCCAGCACCTCACGGTTGGCGCGCGGGACAGCGAGCCGGCTCCGGTAGCGGCGGACCTGGTAGACCTCGACACCGGCTTCCAGGGTGTCGACCTTGACGGCATTGCGCGGCGATCCGATCTGCTGGCCGACGTCGGTAGCCGGGACGAAGGCACTCGCCGGCCCGTGGACAACCCGTTTGCCGGCCGCCCGCGGGTCGGCCCGGACCGCGTCGATGTGCCTGTCGAGGGCCGCAGCGCCCAGCCTGCGCCCCGAAGGGTCGTCGTGTGCGACTTTCCACACCCAGACCTCGCCGGGGCTGCCGTTCCAGCAGATGATGTCCGCCTCGCTGCCGTCACGATCCGAGCAGGTCGTTCGCTCTAGCAGGGGCAGATAGTTCGCGCTGATCTCCAGCGGCCGATCGCCGTGGCGAGCGCGGAGCCGGAATTCGTTACGTCGGAGATTCCGGACCCGCAGGGCGATGGCAGTGTCGCGTGCAACCCGGCTGTCGACGTCCTGATCAGTGTTCAGCCACTGGTCGGTTCGGCCCGCTGTCCTCATCACGCCCATATCCTGTTCCGGCGGAACAGCTGAGACCAGAAATGAGACCGGAGCGGTCACCGATCCGATCGGTGACCGCTCCGGTCCTGCTCACACTGGTGGGCGCGGTAGGTTTCGAACCTACGACCCCCCGCTTGTAAGGCGGGTGCTCTCCCACTGAGCTACGCGCCCGGCACGGCTGCGCCGCGGAGGTCATCCTACCCTGCCGCGGATCGGCTTCCGGAAGAGCCGCGGGGCGCCGTCAGGCGGTCAGGGCGGTGAGGGCCTGCCGCCAAGCCGACTGGTCACGGGACTCGCCCGGGCCGGTCATCTCGGCGAACCTGACCACACCGTCCCGGTCCACCAGGAACGTGCCCCGGTTGGCGAAGCCGGTCTCCTCGTTGAAGACCCCCCACGCCCGGGCCACCTCGCCGTGCGGCCAGAAATCAGCCAGCAGCGGGAAGGTGAAGCTCTCCTGCTCCGCCCAGACCTTGTGGCTGTAGACCGAGTCCACGCTGAGCGTGAGCACCTGCACGTGCTCGTTCGCAAACTCCGGCAGGTGTTCCTGGATCTCGGTCAGCTCGCCGTGGCAACGCCGGCTGAACGCGAGCGGATAGAACACCAGCAACACCGCCTTGCGGCCGCGAAAGCCGGCAAGGCGCACGTCCTGGTTGTTCTGGTCCTTGAGCAGGAAATCCGGCGCCGGCCGGCCCACTTCGATCGGCATCTGCCCAGCCTAACCGCGCCGATGAGGTCGGCGTCCGGTAGGGGACGCCGACCTGGGCGGGCGGACAGCGAGCTACTTCTTCTTGGCGCCTCGCGGAGAGACCAGCCGTGCCCCGGTCCAGTCCTTGCCGGCATTCACCGTCGAGGTCTGCTGCAGGCCGGCGGTAGGCGCCGACTCGCTCACCTCACTCGGTTCGACATGTCCGTCACGGCCGGCCTTGGGCGTCAGCAACCACACCACGCCATTGTCGGCCAGAGGGCCAAGAGCGTCGGTGAGCAGCTCGAACAGGTCACCATCGCCATCGCGGTACCACAACAGCACCGCGTCGACGACCTCATCGGTGTCCTCGTCGACCAGATCACCAACGCGTTCGGTCAGGGCTTCACGGAGATCCTCGTCGACATCGTCGTCGTAACCCATCTCCATGACCACCATGCTCGGCTCGAAGCCGAACCGGTCCGCCAGGCTGCGTACGCCGTCGGCCTGACCCGCGGTCGCGCTCACTGTCCAAATCCTCCTAGCCGTAAAATCCACTGAAAACCTGGGGGTAGTCCACACACTCCGGGGCCGGGGCGCAAGTGGCGCACCGGGTGTGTGGCAATTTACCGCGCCAGCAGAGCATGGGCACCCTGAGTGATGGCATCCTCTCCCACCAGCACGTGCTGTGCCGCCGGGCCCAACGGAACCGGAGCGTCAGCCGCGGCCACCCGGCGGGCGGATCCGACGAACGCCCCGTCGACGAGCGCCGCGAGCACGCCCTCGCCGACCCCGCCGGAGCGGCGGGTCTCGTCGACGATCAGCACCCGGCCGGTCGCCAGAGACTCGCGCACCAGGTCAGCGACGGGCAGCGGGTTCAGCCACCGAAGATCGACAACCCGGGTGCCGTAGCCGTCGGCGGCCAATCGGGCCGCCACTCGCAGGGACATCCGCACCCCGCCACCGTACGTGACGATGGTGAGGTCCTGCGCCGTGCCCAGGGTGTAGATGCGTGCCCGGCCGATCGGAGCGTGCTCACCGGCCCACTGATCGGGGCCCGGATAGGGCGCCAGCCACTCGTTGTCGCCTTGCTGATAGAGGTCCCTCGTCTGATACAGCGACGCGGGCTCCAGGAACACGCAGACGCTCCCGTCCACCTCGGCGGCGGCCAGGCAGGTGCGCAGCATCGGCGCGGCGTCCTCGGCCCTCGACGGCGCCGCGACGACCAGCCCGGGCACGTCCCGCAGCACCGCGACCGAGTTGTCGTTGGCCAGGTGACCACCGAGCCCGTACGGGTCGGCCAGCGTCGGGACGCGCAGCACCAGCGGGTTGCGATAGGCGCCCGCGGAGAGGAACGACATGGTGGCCGCCTCGGCCCGGATCTGGTCCTCGCCGCTGTGCAGACCGGCCAGATCCGGCAACTCGGGCACCGGGAGCAGACCGGCCAGCCCGGCGCCCAGGGCGAGCCCGATCACGCTGGTGGCGTCCGGCGGGGTGTCGAAGACCCGCTCGCCGCCCCGCTCGCGCAGCCCCGCGGTGACACCGTGGCGCCCGCCCCGGGTGGTGCCGGGCCCGAAGACCAGCAGACCCGGCCGGGCCGCCAGGGCGTCGGTGAGGGTGGCGTTGATGGTCTGCGCCAGGGTCATCGGCCCGGCCTGCTCGGGCAGCCGCCCGCCGAAGACCCGGCCCCGGTTCGCCCCGCCCGCGCCGGTGGCCCGGCTGGCGGCGTCGGCGATGGCGTGCGCGACCCGCAGCGGGCGGCGCGGCGCGAGGGAGGCGACGATCTCGCCGACGGTGGCCAGCTTGGGCTCGCCGAGCACCTCCTCGGCGGCCTTGCGGACCTGCCAGCCGACCTCGTCGTACCGGGTGATCACGTCGTCCGGGCCGAGCAGGCCGGCCCCGACCAGCAGCCGGGCCGTGCCGACCAGCGGGTCGCGGTCCAGGTCGGCGCCGGGCTCCGGGTCGCCGGGGCGGCCCAGCAGCAGCACCGTGCCGAGGTGCAGCACCGCGGGGCGGCGCTCGCGGCGGACGTACTCGGCGGCCTCGGCCGCGGCGTCGAACACGGCGGCCAGGTCACCGCCGTCGGCGTAGGAGTACCGCACCCCGGGCCGCCCGCGCAGCACCGTCGCCACCCAGCCGTCCGGGGCGGGGCCGCCGGGTGCGTCGTCCTCGCAGACCAGCAGCAGCGGGATCGGCTGGCCGGCCCGGTCGTGCCAGCCGGCCGCGTGCAGGGCCGAGGCCGCACCGGGCCGGTCGACCCCGTCGTCGCCGAAGGTGGCCGTCACGATGGCGTCGGCGGGCCAGCGCGGGTCGGGTGAGCGGCCCAGGGCGTACGCCAGGCCGACCGCGCGCGGCAGGTGACCCGCCGGCGCGGAGACCACCGGGACCAGATGCAGTTCGGCGTTGCCGAAGACCTTGTCGCGACCGCCGCTGATCGGGTCCCGCACCGACGCCACCACGCCCCGCAGGACGTCCCGGGCGGCGTCCTCCATCCGCTTGGCCGGATCGATGCCGGGCGGATCCGCGCGGTACGCCGCCCGGACGCAGTAGAACGCCGCGGCCCGGTCGTGCGGCAGGGCCGGATCGTCGCCGCGCAGCGCCGCGGCGACCGCCGCGTTGCCCTCGTGACCGGCCGAGGCGACGGTGTGGAAACCCTCGTTGAAGCTGCGCAGCCAGCGCGCGGCGAGATCGAGGTGGCGGGCGGTGAGCTGAGCGTCGAACAGTTCCAGGGCACGGGCGCCGGTCAGTGTCACGCCGTCCCGGACCGGGTCGCCGGGCGCCCGCGGGCGCTCCGGTGGTCGCAGGGCCGAGACCGCTTCGCGGAACCGCTCGTCGAGGCTTTGCGGGGTGGTCACCAGGCCAGCATTACGGACCCGGGCGAGTGCTGCCACCCGCCGGATTCCGATCACGCATCTCGATCTTCAGGCGGGGCCGGCCGGCGCGGTGGTGTGATACCTGGATGATCATGTGGTGCGCGGCGCTCCGGCTGGCACTCTGCGCTGCCTGGCTGACCTTCGCCGCGACCGTGTTCCTGCTGCTCGATCTGTACACATAGGCTCGCCGGATGCGTACCGAAGTGATCACCGTACGGACCGGGAACGCCCCCGTCGTCGTCGACGTGACCCGGGAGGCCGAGCGGTTCCTGGACGCGGTGGCGTCCGAGAAGGACGGCCTGCTGCACGTGTTCGTGCCGCACGCGACGGCCGGGCTGGCGATCATCGAGACCGGCGCGGGCTCCGACGACGACCTGCTGACCGCGATCGACGCGCTGCTGCCGGCCGAGGACACCTGGCGGCACCGGCACGGCTCGCACGGGCACGGCCGTGATCACGTGCTGCCCGCCTGGATCCCGCCGTATGCCAGCCTGCCGGTGCTCGGCGGCCGGATCGCGCTCGGCACCTGGCAGTCCATCTGCCTGGTCGACCCGAACGGCGACAACCCGGTGCGCCAGGTCCGTTTCTCGTTCCTGGCCGGGTGACTTCCGCCCCGAATCGGGTAATGCGCAAAGTTACTGATCAGTACATGTGTCGCGGATCGCTACGCCGACCGTTAGGCGTGACGACGCCCACCGTTAAGAGGCAGGATGGAGACCTCCGGGCGATACGCCACCTTGATCGCACCGGTTCCGACACTCACACCAAGAGGATTGCCTGTGGCCACGGAGCGCAAGCGCCCGGTGATCAGCGATGGCCTGCCGAGCCAGCTTCCGGACATCGACCCTTCGGAAACAAACGAATGGATCGAGTCCCTCGACGGAGTCATCGATGAACGCGGCGCCAAACGAGCCCGTTACGTGATGTTGCGCCTACTGGAGCGCGCTCGCGAACGACAGGTGGGCGTTCCGCCACTGACGTCCACGGATTACATCAACACCATCCCGCCGGAGCGCGAGCCGTGGTTCCCGGGCGACGAGTTCGTCGAGCGGCGGATCCGGGCGTACGTCCGATGGAACGCCGCCATGCTGGTGCACCGCGCGCAGCGTCCCGAGATCGGCGTCGGAGGCCACATCTCGTCGTACGCGTCCAGTGCCAGCCTCTACGAGGTCGGCATGAACCACTTCTTCAAGGGCAAGGACCACCCGGGCGGTGGCGACCAGATCTTCTACCAGGGTCACGCCTCCCCCGGCATGTACGCCCGGGCGTACCTCGAGGGCCGGCTCAGCACCGACCAGCTGGACGGCTTCCGCCAGGAGCTGAGCCACCCGGGCGGCGGCCTGCCGTCGTACCCGCACCCCCGGCTGATGCCGAACTTCTGGGAATTCCCGACGGTCAGCATGGGCCTGGGCCCGATGAACGCGATCTACCAGGCGCGGTACAACCGCTACCTGCAGAACCGCGGCATCAAGGACACCAGCCAGCAGCACGTCTGGGCGTTCCTCGGCGACGGCGAGATGGACGAGGTCGAGTCGCTCGGCGCGATCGGCGTGGCCGCCCGCGAGGAGCTGGACAACCTCACCTTCGTGGTCAACTGCAACCTGCAGCGCCTGGACGGTCCGGTCCGCGGCAACGGCAAGGTCATCCAGGAGCTGGAGTCCTTCTTCCGCGGCGCCGGGTGGAACGTCATCAAGGTCGTCTGGGGCCGCGAGTGGGACTCGCTGCTCGCCGCGGACACCGACGGCGCGCTGGTCAACCTGATGAACGCGACGCCCGACGGTGACTACCAGACCTACAAGGGCGAGTCCGGGGCATATGTCCGGGAGCACTTCTTCGGCCGGGACCCGCGCACCCGCAAGCTGGTCGAGAGCATGTCCGACGACGAGGTCTGGAACCTCAAGCGCGGCGGGCACGACTACCGCAAGCTCTACGCGGCCTACAAGGCGGCGACCGAGCACACCGGCCAGCCGACGGTGATCCTCGCCAAGACCATCAAGGGCTGGACGCTCGGCTCGCACTTCGAGGCGCGCAACGCCACGCACCAGATGAAGAAGCTGACGCTGCCCGACCTCAAGGGCTTCCGGGACCGGCTCTACCTGGAGATCAGCGACAAGCAGCTGGAGGAGAACCCCTACCTCCCGCCGTACTTCCACCCGGGCGAGAAGTCCGACGAGTACCAGTACATGATGGAGCGGCGGCGTGACCTGGGCGGCTCGATCCCGTCCCGGCGCACCAAGGCCAAGTCGCTGAAGATCCCGGAGTCGAAGGTCTTCGGCGACATCAAGCGGGGCAGCGGCAAGCAGAAGATCGCCACCACGATGGCGTTCGTCCGCCTGCTCAAGGACCTGATGCGGGACAAGGACTTCGGCGCCCGGTGGGTGCCGATCATCCCGGACGAGGCCCGCACGTTCGGCATGGACTCGCTCTTCCCGACCAAGAAGATCTACTCGCCGCACGGCCAGACGTACACCTCGGTGGACCGGGAGCTCTTCCTGTCCTACAAGGAGGCGACGAACGGCCAGATCCTGCACGAGGGGATCAACGAGGCCGGGTCGACCGCGAGCTTCATCGCGGCCGGCACGTCGTACGCGACGCACGACGAGCCGATGATCCCGCTGTACATCTTCTACTCGATGTTCGGGTTCCAGCGGACCGCCGACGAGCTCTGGGCGGCCGCCGACCAGATGACCCGCGGCTTCCTGCTCGGCGCCACCGCCGGGCGCACCACGCTCAACGGTGAGGGCCTGCAGCACGAGGACGGGCACTCGCTGCTGATCGCGGCGACGAACCCGGCCGTGGTGGCGTACGACCCGGCGTTCGCGTTCGAGATCGCGTACATCATGGAGAACGGCCTGCACCGCATGTACGGCGAGCATCAGGAGAACATCTTCTACTACCTCACGATCTACAACGAGCCGGCGCTGCAGCCCGCCGAGCCCGAGAACGTGGACGTGGAGGGCCTGCTCAAGGGCATCTACCGGTACGCCGAGGCCCCGGCCACGACGGGGCCGAAGGCGCAGCTGCTGGCGTCCGGCACCGGCATGCGCTGGGCACTCAAGGCGCAGGACCTGCTCGCACAGGACTGGGGCGTGAGCGCCGACGTGTGGTCGGTCACCTCGTGGAGCGAGCTGCGCCGCGACGCCATCGAGGCGGAGGAGCACAACCTGCTCCACCCGAGCGACCAGCCGCGCAAGCCGTACATCCAGCAGAAGCTGGAAGGCACCGAGGGACCGTCGGTGGCGGTCAGCGACTGGATGCGGGCAGTGCCCGACCTGATCGCGCGCTGGGTGCCGAACGGCTACACCTCGCTGGGCACCGACGGGTTCGGCATGAGCGACACCCGGCACGCGCTGCGCCGCCACTTCCACGTGGACGCCGAGTCGGTCACCGTCGCCACGCTGCGCGAGCTCGCGTTGCGCGGCAAGATCCCGATGCACGTGCCGGGCGAGGCCGCCAAGAAGTACGCGATCGACGACGTCACTGCGGCGCCGGTCGGCGAGACCGGCGGCGACAGCTGATCGCCTGATTTACCGGGGCCCGTCGCTTTTCGCGACGGGCCCCGTCTTTTTGTCCGAGAATGCCGGTGTGGGCCTGCGTATCAGTCACAAACTTCTGATCCTCGGACTCGGCAGCGTGCTCGGCACCGCTCTGGTCCTGGTGCTCGTCGGCGCGTGGCAGAGCGGCCGGTTCGCGAGCAGCACCGAACGGGCGGTGGTCCGGCAGAACGACGCCGAGCTGGGCCGGGCCACCCGGGACGTGAGCACCCTGGTCTCCTCGGTCGGCGACGAGGTGCAGCGCGGGGTGAACCTGGGCATGCACAGCGCCGACGGGCTGCTCAGCATGCACGGCGGGTTACGGGTGTCCGGCCGGCGCGTCACCTGGGCGGTGACGAACCAGGTCAGTCAGGCCAAGCGGACCGTGTCGCTGCCCCGGGTCACGGTGGACGGCGACTGGCTCGGGCAGAACACCGACCCGCAGCGGGCCACCGCGTTCGTCGACGACACCGGGAACCTGGTCGGCGGGGCGGTCACCGTGTTCCAGCGGATGAACGCCGCCGGTGACCTGCTGCGGGTGGCCACCACGGTCAAGGCGAAGACCGGGAACCGGGCGATCGGCACGTACATCCCGGCGACCGGCGCGGACGGGAAGCCGAACGCGGTGGCGGCGGCGATCGGGGCGGGCAAGCCGTACCGCGGGGTGGCGCTGGTGGTGGACACGCCGTACATCGCCGCGTACGACCCGATCAAGGACGCCACCGGGAAGGTGATCGGCGCGCTCTTCGTCGGGGTGCCGCAGACCGAGGCGCTGGCCAACCTGACCGAGGCGATCGCCGCCGCGCAGGTCCGGGAGAACGGCTGGGTCACCGTGTTCAGCACGGCGGCCGCCGACCGGGGCCGGGTGGTCGCGTCCAGCCTCAAGGACCCGGCCGGCGACCTCAGCGCCACCGACGCGGCCGGTACGACGTACGTCGCGGAGATCGTCGGCAAGGCGCCGGAGCTGACCGGAGGGGCCACCTGGCGGACCACCTACCGGCTGCCCGGCGCGGGCGGCGCGGCGGCCGGGAACACCACCACGACGGTGGCGTACTACCAGCCGTACCAGTGGGCCATCGCGGTCGGCGGGTACGACGCGGACGGCGCCGGCGCGGTCACCGCGGTGCAGGACGGGCGGCGCACCATGCTCACCGCGTTCATGATCGCGGCGGTGCTGCTGGCGCTGCTCGGTGCGGCCGCCGCGTACCTGCAGGCGCACCGGATCTCCGGCCGGCTGACCGGGCTGACCGGCGCGCTGACCCGGCTCGCCGGCCGGGATCTCACGGTGGCCGTGCCGGACCGGGGCGGTGACGAGATCGGGCAGGCGGCTCGCGCGCTGAACACCGCGGCCGCCGAGCTGCGCACCGTGATGTCCGAGGTGACGAGCGCCTCGGCCGAGGTGGCCGGCACCGCCGAGCGGGTCGCCGGCACCGGCGCCGAGCTCTCCTCGGCCGCCGAGACCGCGGCCGCCCGGGCCGGGCAGGTGACCGACTCGGCCACCACCGTGTCGCACGTGGTGCAGACGGTGGCCGCCGGCGCGGAGGAGATGGGCACGTCGATCAGCGAGATCTCGCACAACGCGCAGGAGGCCGCCCAGGCCGGGCGGGACGGCGTGGGTCTGACCTCGGCGGCGGCCGGCGTGGTCGCCGAGCTGCGGGAGTCCACCACGAAGATCACCGACGTGGTCCGGCTGATCGCCACCATCGCCGAGCAGACCAACCTGCTGGCGCTGAACGCGACGATCGAGGCGGCCCGGGCCGGCGAGACCGGCAAGGGCTTCGCGGTGGTCGCCGGCGAGGTCAAGGAGCTGGCCCAGGAGACCGCCCGGGCGACCGAGGACGTCACCGCCCGGGTCGCCGCGATCGAGACCGACACCGCCCGCGCGGTCAGCTCGATCGACGCGATCGCGGCCCGGATCGCCCAGGTCAACGACTATCAGACGGCGATCGCCGCGGCGGTCGAGGAGCAGGCCGCGACGACCGCCGAGATGGCCCGCAACATCGCCGAGGCGGCCGGCGGGAGCCGGGAGATCGCGGACGGGATCGGCTCGGTCAGCGGCGCGGTGGACGGCACCCGGGAGTCGGTGACGGTCGCGCACCGGGCCGCGGACGAGCTGCACGCCACCGCGCAGCGGCTGACCGGGCTGGTCGGCCGGTTCACGGTCTGACCGGGCTCAGGCCGGGACGTACGTGACGACCTGGACGCCGGTCGCGGTCTTCCAGGAACCGGTCAGCGACAGCGCGATCTTGGTGCCGTCGTCCCAGAGCTTGCGGCCCTCGCCCTGCACCACCGGGAAGATCATGATCCGGTACTCGTCGATCAGGTTGTGCCGGGTCAGGTAGTTGACCAGGGTGGCGCTGCCGTTGATCAGCAGGTTCCCCGGCTCGGTCTTCAGCTTGGCCACCGCCTCGGCCGGCTCGCCCGCCAGGAAACTCGCGTTCCACTCCGGGGTGCTCAGCGTGGTGGTCGCCACGTGCTTGGGCATCGCGTTCATCTTCGCCCCGAAGTCACCGGTCTCCGCCTCCATCTGCGGCCAGGCGGCCTTGAAGCCCTCGTAGGTGCGCCGGCCGAGCAGCAGCGCGCCGGCCTCGCGCAGGTTCTCCGCCTGCCAGCCGCTGAGCTCCTCGTTGAAGTACGGCCCGCTCCAGGACGGCTCCTCGAAGACGCCATCGAGGGTCACATATTCCACCGCGACAACCTTGCCCATACCCGTCAGCTCCTTATTTAACCGATGCGTTAATTAACTGGTTGGTAAAGTATGCCCCTTCGCCCCGCCATGTCAAATACCCATCGCGGACCTCGGTAGGCTGGGGGCGTGACTGTTCGCGTACGTTTCGCACCCTCACCCACCGGCATGTTCCACGTCGGCGGCGCCCGCTCGGCGCTGCAGAACTGGATCTACGCCCAGCAGCACGGGGGTGTCTTCGTGCTCCGGATCGAGGACACCGACGCGGCCCGCAACCGGCCCGAGTGGACCGAGGGCATCATCTCGGCCCTGGACTGGATCGGCATCGAACGCGGGACGTACGAGGGACCGCACTTCCAGTCGTCCTACGCCGCCGACCACACCGCCGCCGCCACCCGGCTGTACGGCGAAGGCCGCGCCTACCACTGCGACTGCAAGCGCGAGGACGTGATCGCCCGCACCGGCAACACGCACATCGGCTACGACGGCTTCTGCCGCGAGCGCGCACTCGGCCCGGGCGAGGGACGCGCGCTGCGCTTCCGCACGCCGGACGAGGGCGAGACGGTGGTCGTCGACCTGGTCCGCGGCAAGCCCACCTTCGAGAACAAGCTGCTCGAGGACTTCGTCATCGCCCGCAGTGACGGCTCGGCGGTGTTCCTGCTGGCCAACGTGGTCGACGACATGAGCATGGGGATCACCCACGTGATCCGCGCCGAGGAGCACCTGCCGAACACGCCGAAGCAGCAGCTGCTCTGGGAGGCGCTCGGCGTCACCCCGCCGGTCTGGGGCCACGTCCCGGTGATCGTGAACGAGAAGCGGCAGAAGCTGTCGAAGCGGCGCGACAAGGTCGCCCTCGAGTCGTACCGGGACGAGGGTTATCTCGCCGCTGCGATGCGCAACTACCTGATGCTGCTCGGCTGGGCGCCCACCGGCGACCGGGAGATCGTCCCGTGGTCGGTGGTCGAGGCGGAGTACAAGATCGAAGAGGTGAACCACGCACCGGCGTTCTTCGACGTGAAGAAGCTGCGCGCGTTCAACGGCGAGTACATCCGGGCGCTCTCCTCGACGGAGTTCACCCAGGTCTGCGCGCCGTGGCTGTCCGGGACCGAGACCATCGCGACCCCGCCGTGGGACCCGGAGAAGTTCGACTCCGAGGTCTTCGCCACGATCGCCCCGCTGGCACAGACCCGGATCGCGGTGCTCTCCGAGATCGTGGAGTACGTCGACTTCTTCTTCCTCGACGAGCCGGTCAAGGACGACGCGTCCTGGGCGAAGGCGATGAAGGAGGGCGCGGCCGACATCCTGGACGGCGCCGCGGCCGCCTTCGGCGAGCTCACCGAGTGGAGCGCCGACGCGCTCAAGGCCGCGCTCGAGCAGGTCGGCGAGGCGCGCGGGCTGAAGCTGGGCAAGACCCAGGCGCCGGTCCGCGTCGCGGTCACCGGCCGGACGATCGGCCTGCCGCTCTTCGAGTCGATCGAGGTGCTCGGCCGGGACCGCACGCTGGCCCGGATCGCCGCGGCCCGCGCACGCCTTTCGTAACGTACGACCCCTTTTACCGCATTCGACGGCCTGCCGCCATAGCAGGTCGTCGAATGCGGTGAGACCGTCCGCTACATGGGTGGCCGCCGCCCCCACGGATTGCGGGGACACGTTAATATTCGGCCGCTGATCAACGGCGGCTGTCGCCCTCCGCGCACGTCCCCCCACATGGCTCCAATTCACCCTGCTGCGAGATGCGGCCGGGCCGGTGCTCGGGAAGGCTGGAGGCGCCGCCGTGTCCCGGTCGTCGCCGGGCACGAGCAGCGGTTCACGCAACCATGTCATCCACGGGCGGGGGAGGTCGGATGGTGGTTCGACGAGCTATGAAACGGGTGTCTACGGCGGCCGGCGCATGCGCGATCGCGGCGGTTTTGGCACTCGGCACGACTCCGGCGGTGGCACATGCCACGCCCGCCGGGCAGACCGGCATCGGCACGGCGTCGGCGACGAGGCCGACGGTCAAGCCGAAGCCGAAACCGCAGCCGACCACGGTCCAGATCACCGGGCAGAACGTGGCGGCCGAGGGCATCACCGTCCTGCAGTCCGAGGATCCGAAACTGTTCCGGATGCTGATGGACGAGGTCGGCTGGCTGGCCTCGGCGACACCGCAGACCACGACACCGAAGGCCGCCAAGCTGGGCCCGAAGTACACCGTGAAGCTGCTGGTCAAAGAGACCGTCAACCAGACGTACGAGCTGTATCCGCTGGCCGTCGGCGGTCCGCGGGCACACCGGCCGGGCAGCAAGAAGGTGGACGGCTGGTTCTACGGCCGGCTCTCGATGTCCGAGTCGCTGCGCCTGTCCGGCGTGCCGCTGAAGGCGAAGCCGGACGTGGTCAACGGCGGCATCGGCGGCGGTGTCGGCGAGAACCTGAGCGCCGACCAGCTCGACCCGGCCACCGGGGTGCCCGAGCTGTTCGGCCAGATGCGCCGACTGATCCTGCTGAACGGCGCGGTCCTGCTGGTCATCCTGACCGGCCTGGCCGGCATGGCGTTCCTGATCCGTCGCCGGGTCTGAGACTCCGCACCACCGCACCGCCCCGTGACCGGCCTCGCCGGGACCGGGGCGGTCGGCGTCTCACCGGGCGCGCACCGTCCGCCCGACCAGGCCCACCAGGTCCTCGAGGTCGGCGTCGAACTCGGCCTGACCGGCCGCCGGATCGCCGTCGCGCTCCCACGGCTCGCCGACCGGCTCACCCCCGCCGGGTGACCGCACGACCGGCAGGCCACCGGTGACCTCACCGGTGGTGTAGCCGAGCAGGAAGGCACAGATCATCCGGGCCAGCCGCGGCACGTCGCGGTCACCCACCCCGGCGTCGTGCAGGATGCCGCGCAGGGCGGCGGTCACCCAGGAGGCCGAGGCCGCCGCCGCGGAACGGTTCAGCAGCAGCGGGAACGCGCTGGGATGGGCGTGCGCGAGCGCCCGGACCGCGCGGCCCAGGGCCCGCAGACGCTCCGGCCACTCGATGTCCGCGAGATCGTCACCGACCGCGGTGCCCAACTCCAGGTGCAGCAGATCCACCAGACCGTCGAGCAAGGCGTCCTTGCCTCCGACGTACGGATACAGCGCCATCGAGGTGAGCCCGACCCGCTCGGCGACCGCCCGCATCGACATGGCGGCCAGACCGCGCTCGTCCACGAGGGCGAGCGCCTGGTCCAGGATCAGCCGTCTCTTGTCGTCCACCCGTTCACCGTGGTCACTCGGACCGCCCCGGCTCGCGAAACGCGCCCGGGGCGCCCCTCCCACTCACCCGTTCGAGGTGTGCGTGGGCTTTCCCGTCGTACCAGAAAATCGCGCGGAGCGCCGGTCAGCACCAGCGGCCCGGAGGGCGGCCACGACCGGCGGCCCGGCGGCGCGGGCGCACCGCACCGTGCAGGTGAGCACCGGCCCAGCCGCGCAGCTCGGTACGGCAGCCGACACGGCCCGGCTCCTCCGACACGACGATCGGTTCTTCTTCGGACGCCGATGGCAGGTCCTCAAGGACGGCATCGATCTCGGTACGTGTCACATCGTCCCGGTCCATCATCTCGCCTCCTCGATCCGCGGGTTCGGCTGTCGATCGGTTGTTCGGCACCGTCTCTTCATCGGCACGCCCGGGCCCGGGTTGAAGGCCGGGCGGGCCGCACTAGTCCGACACGATGCCAGGTCACCGACCGGAATCGTGGCGAGGGCGCACCGCTACATGTCACAAATGTTATAAAACGTCCTAAAGCAGACACGGCTGGCAGCCGCCGAAGACGGCGTGTCACTCTGGGCGCGTGGCGGACAGCCGAATCCTCGAATCCTCGCCGGAGGCCCCGGCAAACCCGCTTCAACCTGCGACGTTGCGCCGGATCGAGAAGCACGCCGGCGCGCTTGCGAGCTCCGCGGTGGCCCGGATGGACGAAACGCTGCCGTGGTTCCGGGCACTTCCGGCCGATCAGCGGTCCTGGGTGATGCTCGTCGCACAGGCCGGTGTCCGATCACTCGTGGAGTGGCTGCGGTCCGGCGCCACCGTGGCAGCCAGCACCCAGGAGATCTCCGACGAGGTGTTCGCGGCCGCGCCCCGCGCCCTGGCCCGGGCGATCACGCTGACCCAGACCGTGCAGTTGATCAAGGTGACCATCGACGTGGCCGAGGCCGAGGTGCCCGGCTTCGCCGCGAAGGGCGAGGGCGACCTGCTGCTGCAGGCCATCCTGCGGTTCTCCCGGGAGATCGCGTTCTCCGCCGCCCGGGTCTACGCGCGGGCTGCCGAGTCCCGCGGCGCCTGGGACGCCCGGCTGCAGGCGCTGCTGGTCGACGCCCTGCTGCGCGGCGACTCCTCGGACGTGCTGGCCAGCCGGGCGGCCGCGCTGGGCTGGGTGGACTCCCCGCCGGTCGTGGTGGTGGTGGGCCGCTCCCCCGGCGGCGACATCACCGCCGTGCTGCACGCGGTCTACCGGGCCGCCCGCCGGGCCCGGCTCGAGGTGATCGGCGGGGTGCACGGCGACCGGCTGGTCGCGGTGGTCGGCGGCGCGACCGACCCGGTGGCCGCCGCGGCCGCGCTGAGCTCGAGCTTCGGCGACGGGCCGATCGTGGTCGGTCCGTCCGTGCCGACCCTGGAGCAGGCCACCGAGTCGGCCCGGGCCGCACTGGCCGGCTTCCGCGCCGCGCCGGCCTGGCCGGGCGCGCCCACCCCGGTCGCGGCGGACGACCTGCTGCCGGAACGGGCCCTGGCCGGCGACCTGGACGCCCGCCGCAAACTCCGCAACGACGTGTACGCCGCGCTGGCCCGGGCGGGCAGCGGGCTACTGGAGACCCTCGACGCGTTCTTCGCGGCCGGCGGGGTCCTGGAGAGTGCGGCCCGCGAGCTCTACGTGCACCCGAACACCGTCCGCTACCGGCTGCGGCGGGTGGCCGAGGTCACCGGGATGACCCCGCTGGACGGGCGGGACGCCTTCGCCCTGCGGATGGCGCTGAGTATCGGCAGACTCGATCCTGCGACCTGAATCACAGCAGTCCGGAACTAACGACCAGACCCCGAAATAGTGCGCAACCCGGACAAGTTCCCCCCTGTTTTGTAGGGTTCCTACAAGGCTCGTCGTAGGGTTTGGTTGGGGCCAGCACCCGCAGAACACCCCCCGATCCGGAAGAGTCGAAGACGTGCTCGCCGTTCTCTCCCCCGGCCAGGGTTCCCAGAAGCCCGGCTTCCTCACCCCTTGGCTCGAACTCCCCGGCGCCCAGGCCCGCCTCACCGCGTGGTCCGCGCTCGCCGGGGTCGATCTCGTGCACCTCGGCACCGTCGCCGGAGCCGAGGAGATCAAGGACACCGCCCGGACCCAGCCGCTGCTGGTCGCCGCCGCCCTGCTCGCCGCCGAGCAGCTGCCACTCGACGCGGCCGGTGTGATCGCCGGCCACAGCGTGGGTGAGCTGGGCGCCGCCGCCGCGGCCGGGGTGCTGACCGCCGAGGACGCCATCACGCTGGCCGGGGTCCGCGGCCGGGAGATGGCCGCGGCCTGCGCGCTCGAGCCGACCGGGATGTCCGCCGTGCTCGGCGGTGACCCGGACGAGGTGGTCGCCGTCATCGAGAAGCACGGGCTGTACGCGGCCAACCGCAACGGCGCGGGCCAGATCGTCGCGGCCGGTGCGCTCGGCGCGCTGGCCGAGTTCGCGGCCGCACCGCCGGCCAAGGCCCGGGTGATCGCCCTGGCGGTGGCCGGCGCGTTCCACACGCCGTTCATGGCGCCCGCCGAGACCGCGCTGGCCGCGGTTGCCGAGCGGGTGGCCGTGACCGACCCGGCCCGGATCCTGTTGTCGAACCTGGACGGGACCGCGGTGACCGACGGACGGGCCATGGTGGGCCGCCTGGTCCGCCAGGTCACCGCGCCGGTCCGGTGGGACCTGTGCATGCGCACACTCAAGGACCTCGGTGTCACCGGGGTCGTCGAGCTGCCGCCGGCCGGCACCCTGGCCGGCCTGCTCAAGCGGGAGTTGAAGGGCGACGGCGCACCCGAGATCGTCACCCTGAACACCCCGGACGACCTGCCCGCCGCGCGCGATCTGATCGCCCGGCACAGCACGACCCAGCTCTGACGCGCGCCGTCGCGACCCCCGTCGCGACCCAAGGAGGAACAGCATGACCGCGGGTTCCCGCATCGTCGCGATGGGCCACTACCAGCCCTCGCGCGTTGTCACCAACGAAGACCTGACCCGGAATCTGGACACCAACGACGAGTGGATCCGCAGCCGGGTGGGCATCGCCGAGCGGCGCGTCGCCGACGGTGAGTCGGTCGCCGACATGGCCACCTACGCGGCCGAGAAGGCGCTCGCCACCTCCGGACTGACGGCCGCCGACATCGACCTGGTGGTCGTCGCGACCTGCTCGTCGATCGACCGCTGCCCGAACGTCGCCACCCGGGTCGCCAGCAAGCTCGGCATCGCCGCGCCGGCCGCGTACGACCTGAACACCGCCTGCTCCGGCTTCTCCTACGCGCTCGGCAGCGCCGACCACGCGATCCGGGCCGGCGCCAGCCGCCACGCCCTGGTGATCGGCGCGGAGAAGCTCTCCGACATCACCGACTGGTCGGACCGCACCACCGCGGTGCTCTTCGGTGACGGCGCGGGCGCCGCAGTGGTCTCCGCGGTGCCCGACGGCGAGCAGGCCGGCGTCGGCCCGGTGCTCTGGGGCTCGGCGCCGGAGCGGGGCGACGTGCTGCGGATCGAGGGCTGGCACCCGTACATCAAGCAGGACGGCCAGTCGGTCTTCCGCTGGGCGACCACCGCGCTCGCCCCGTTCGCGCTCGAGGCCTGCAAGCGGGCCGGTATCGAGCCGTCCGAGCTGGCCGCGTTCGTGCCGCACCAGGCGAACACCCGGATCATCGACGGCATCGTGAAGCGGCTGGGCCTCGGCCCCGACGTGATCATCGCGAAGGACCTGGTCGAGTCCGGCAACACCTCCGCGGCGAGCGTGCCGCTGGCCCTGTCCAAGCTGGTCGAGCGGCGCGAGGTGCCCTCCGGGGCGCCGGTGCTGCTGTTCGGCTTCGGCGGTGGCCTCACCTACGCCGGCCAGGTCGTCCGCTGCCCGTAGCGGCGACCCGTCCGTCTTCTGTTCCATCGTTCTACCCGTCAGTTTCGAGAGGAAAAACAAACAACATGGCTACTCGCGAAGAGATCACCTCTGGCCTCGCCGAGATCCTCGAGGAGGTCGCCGGGGTGAACCCGGACGACGTCGCCGAGGGCAAGTCCTTCACCGACGACCTGGACGTCGACTCGCTGTCGATGGTCGAGGTCGTGGTGGCCGCCGAGGAGAAGTTCGGCGTCAAGATCCCGGACAACGAGGTGCAGAACCTGAAGACCGTCGGTGACGCGGTCACCTACATCGAGGCGAACCACTGACATGAGCACTGTCGACGTCGTCGTCACCGGGCTCGGCGCGACGACCCCGCTGGGCGGGGACGTCGCGTCCACCTGGGACGCCATGCTCGCCGGCCGCTCCGGGGTGGGTTCGCTCACCGAGGAGTGGGCCGCGCAGCTCCCCGTACGTATCGGCGCCCGCGTCGCGGTCGACCCGTCCGAGATCATCGAACGGGTGCGGATGCGCCGTCTGGACCGCAGCGAGGCGATGGCCATCATCGCCGCGAAGCAGGCCTGGGCGGACGCCGGGCTGGAGAGCGCCGGGGTCGACCCGGAGCGTCTCGCGGTCAGCTTCGGCAGCGGCATCGGTGGCGCGATCACGCTGCTCGATCAGGACGACATCCTGGAGCAGTCCGGTCCGCGGCGGGTCAGCCCGCACACCGTGCCGATGCTGATGCCGAACGGCCCGGCCGCGTACGTGGGCCTGGAGTTCGGTGCCAAGGCCGGTGTCCGGGCGATGGCCAGCGCGTGCGCCACCGGCGCCGAGGCGATCGCCCTGGGTCTGGACCTGATCCGGCTCGGCCGGGCCGACGTGGTGGTGGCCGGCAGCACCGAGGCCGTCATCCACCCGCTGCCGATCGCCGGTTTCGCCTCGATGCGCGCCATGTCGACGCGCAACGACGACCCGGAGCGGGCGTCCCGGCCGTGGGACAAGAACCGGGACGGTTTCGTCCTCGGTGAGGGTTCCGGGGCGATCATCCTGGAGCGCGCCGACCACGCGGCGGCCCGTGGGGCCCGGGTGTACGCCCGGCTCGCCGGCGCCGGCGTGACCTCGGACGGCTACGACATCGTCCAGCCGGATCCGGATTGTGCGGGCGGTATCCGCGCCATGCGGATGGCACTGCGCGACGCCGGTCTGACCGGTGCCGACATCAAGCACGTGAACGCCCACGCGACCTCGACCCCGGCCGGCGACATGGGCGAGATCAAGGGCATCCGGGCCGCCATCGGTGACCACTCGGTGATCACCTCGACCAAGTCGATGACCGGTCACCTGCTCGGTGCCGCCGGCGCGCTGGAGTCGATCGCCACCATCCTGGCGATCCGCGACAGCGTGGTTCCCCCCACCATCAACCTGGACGACCCGGACGACCGCCTGGACCTCGACGTGGCCGCGCACAAGGCCCGTCAGCTGGACATCCCGGCGGCGCTGAACAACTCGTTCGGCTTCGGCGGACACAACGTGGCGCTGATCTTCACCCGTCCCTGACGGGCACGCGCACGCGCACATGAAGAGAGCCGCTCCCCGGCCGGGGAGCGGCTCTCTTCATGTGGCACGACTCACACGGCCCGGCTCACTTGGCGCAGGCGCTCCGGGGCAGCCCGGCGACCGCGATCGGTGACTTGCCCGGCGCGGTGGCCTTGCCGGCGATCACCGCCGCCAGCGCGGTCAGCGACAGCTTGCTCGACGAGTACGTCGCCAGCAGCGTCGGCGACTTCGCGTAGGCCAGCAGCCCCGGCAGGTCCATCATCACGGTCACCGCGGCGTCCGGGGACAGGTCGACGGGTTTGTCGCCGTACCCGACCAGCCGGATCTCCGCGCCGCCCGCCGCCTGCACCGCCACCCCGGCGTCCTGCAGCGCCTTGACCAGCGTGGCCCGGGCCAGCCCGCGCGACGACGGGGCGGTCACCGTGACCGGCCCGGTGACCAGCGGACCGGAGCAGCGCCCGCGGAGCACCGTGATCGAGGCGGCGTCCAGCGCCGCGACGGCCTGCTGGTTCTCCGCCGAGCCGACCACCGACAGCTCCGGCTGCGGGGTGGCCGCGGTGCGGAACTTCAGGGTCAGGATCCGGGTGACCGCCTCGACCAGCCGCTCCCGCTTCAGGCTGCCGCTCTTCAGCCCGGCCAGGATGCCGTCCCGGGCCGCGCCGATGTCCGGCGGCATCAGCAGCATGTCGTTGCCCGCGTTCAGGGCCCGGACCGCGGCCTCACCGGCCGGCCACTTCTTGGCCGGCGCCATGTTCATCGCGTCGGTGATCGCCACCCCGGTGAACTTGAGCTGGCCGCGCAGCACGTCCGTCATGATCTTGTGGGAGAACGTGGCCGCCGTGCCCTTGTCCACCGCCTGCAGGTCCAGGTGGCCGGACATCACCACGCCCGCGCCGGCCTGCACCCCGGACTGGAACGGCGGCAGGTCCTGCGCCTTCCAGGCGGCCAGGCTCTGCTTGATCGCGGGCAGCTCCTCGTGGCTGTCACCGGTGGTGTGCCCGTGCCCGGGGAAGTGCTTCAGGGCGGCCGAGACCCCGGCCGCCTGCAGGCCCCGGACAGCCGCGCCGACCTGGCCGGCGTTGGCCTTGGCGTCGGTGCCGTACGACCGGGACCCGATCACCGAGCTGCCGGCCACCCCGAGGGTGTCGGCGACCGGCGCGAAGTCGACGGTGATGCCCATCGCGGCCAGCTCCCGGCCGGCCGCGTGCCAGGCCGCCTCGGTCAGCACCGGCTGGGCAGCGGCGCCGACCGCGATCGCCGACGGCAGCAGCGTGACGCCGTCGGTGATCCGGGTCACGATGCCGTACTCCTGGTCGGTACCGATCATCAGCGGCGCGGCGGCGGGCAGCTGCCGTGCCGCCTCCTGCAGGCCGGCGGTGAGCGCCCGGACCTGTTTAGGGTCCTCCACGTTCGACGTCGGGTTGGTCTTGCCGGTCGGGTCCTGCTGGGTGAAGGAGACCAGGATCAGGCCGCCCAGCCGGTACTTGGCGATCATCTGGGCCGGGGTGTCCACGCCCGCGAGCGACCGGTTGCCGGCGATCGCGCCGGCGTCCACCTGGGTGGCCGAGCCCCCGTAGGCGTACGGGATCAGCACCTGACCGGCCAGGTCCTCGTCGCTGAGCCGGGCGACGGTCTCCGCCGCCCGCGCGGCCGGGTCGGCCGGTGGCGCGGCGGCGGACGCGGACTCCGGCGCGGGCGCGGGCACCGACGCGGAGGCCGGGCCGGCACTCGGTGGAGCGCCCTGCGGCGTGGCGTCGTCCCCGCACGCTCCTAGGACGAGGAGGAGCGGAGCGACAAAGGCGACACGGGACACTTTTTTCACGCCCGTCATCGAATCAGGTCGCGGAAACTCCCGCCACGCGATCCCCCTACCCGACACGAGTGAGCAGCGTGACCGGTGCGCCGTCGCCGGCGTACCGGTACGGCTCCAGCTCGGCGTCCCACGCCGTGCCGAGCGCCTTCTCCAGGGCGTGCGCCAGCGCCTCGGGAGCCCTGGCCTGCGCCATGATGGCGCGTAGCCGGTCCTCGCCGACCTGGATGTCGCCGGACGCGCCCATCGTGCCGTGGAACAACCCACGGCCGGGCACGTGCATGAACCGCTCGCCGTCGAGCCCGGGACTCGGTTCCTCGGTCACCTCAAAACGGATCATGGACCACTGCCGTAGGGCAGCAGCCAGCTCGGCGCCCGTTCCCGCCCGCCCGGTCCAGCTGCACTCGGCTCGGCGCATGCTCGGATCGACCGGCTGCACGGTCCATTGCAGATTGACCGGCGCGGTCAGGACGCGCGCTATCGCCCATTCGACGTGTTGGCACACGGCGAGCGGGGTTGAGTGGACGTATACGACGCCACACGTTGGCACGGTGACCTCCCGGAGACCGAGGTGCGTCTTCCCCTACGACCTCGACCGCGGTTGATCGTGTCCCATGATGCCGGTTGCTACGGATGGTGCGCCAGAGAATCCGCAACATCGACTGTGGGACCAGCCGTAGTGGCACACCGAGTCCAACGCGTGTACCTGCTCCGACGGCACGGTTCACCGCCCGTCGTGTATCGTTGCCACGGCCTTTTCTCTGCTCATGCAATACCTCCAAGGAGTACCGCCGTGGCGAGCAACACCTCGAAGACCGCCCGCGCATCAGTCCGCGCCGGCCAGAGCACCGGTGGCGCCCTCAGCGTGCTCGGTGAGTACAAGTACCTCATCCCGCTCGCCAACGGCCGCTTCGCGTACGTGCGCAACCTGACCAACGGCAAGACCACGCACCTGCAGACCACCTCGGACGCGTTCGTCGAGGAGATCCGCGTGCTGGCCGCCGCCGGGCACGGCGCCAAGGTCCGCGCCGAACTGCAGGCCCTGCACAGCACCAACCCGGAGCACGGCTGGGACGGCGCCGAGAAGCGTCTCGTCGACGCCGGCGTCTTCGAGGGCTGAGCAGCCCCACGCACGGAAAAAGGCACCTTCCGGTCTCGTACCGGGAGGTGCCTTTTCGCGGTTGATGAAGATCAAGCGTTTTCCAGGAACTCCACCCAGCCGGTGTCCAGGTCGTAGATCGCGCCGACCACGTCGATCCGGCCCGCCGCGATCGCCGGCGCCAGGCCGTCGCTGCGGCGCAACCGCTCCACGGTACGGATCACGTGCGCCCGGATCGCCTGCTCGGTCGCCGACGGATCGTCCAGATCCAGCCCGTCCACCGCCGGGGAGATCTCCTCCACCAGGTATCCGACGTCACCGCCCGGCATCTCGCCGGAGCGCACCGCGTCGACCGTGGCGGTCACCGCGCCGCACCGCTTGTGCCCCACCACCAGGGCCAGCGAGACGCCGAGCGACGACACCGCGAACTCCACCGAGCCGACCATCGACCGGTCCAGCACGTGCGCGCCGGAGCGGGCCACGCAGATCGAGCCGAACGACTGGTCGAAGATCGCCTCGAGCGGCACCCGGGAGTCGATGCACCCCAGCACGACCGAGTGCGGCTGCTGGCCACCGGCCGTCGCCGCGGCCTGGGTGACGTTGTGCCCGTAGTGCGGCTTGCCGTAGACGAAACGCTTGTTGCCCGTGGTGAGCATGCCCAGAGCTGTGCCGGGCGTGATGGCCTGGGCAGCGCGAATGGCTGTCATGCCGATGATTCTCGCTGTCCGGACGCCAAGCGAAAGTAATTGCGAGGCAGCTCACGGTCACTAAAGGGCGACAGGACCTGTCCGGAGCGCCAGTGGCAATCGTCCCGATCACGCGTGATGCTTATTACCCGTGGGTACACGCGGGGGCGTGGATGACGCGGAGGTGCCCATGTCCGAGCGGACCGAGATCACCCTGGCCGACGGAGTACGCCTGCACGCCGAGATCACCGGCCCGGCCGACGCCCCGGTCACCGTGGTGCTGCTGCACGGCTGGTGCCTGGACCGCCGGACCTGGCGGCATCAGGTGGACGCGCTCAGCGGGATGGGCCGCCGCACACCCCGGGTGATCGCCTACGACACCCGCGGGCACGGCCGCTCGTCGGCCACCGGCCGCCACGGCGCCACCCTGGACCAGCTCGGCGACGACTTGGCCGAGGTGCTGCGCCGGCTGGCCCCGACCGGCCCCGTGGTGCTCGTCGGCCACTCGATGGGCGGCATGACGATCATGGAGTACGCCCACCGCCATCTCGCCGAGTTCACCGACCGGGTGGCCGGGCTGGTCCTGGTCTCCACCACCGCCGAGGGACACACCCACACCCGGTACGGCCTACCGGACCACCTGGCGACCCTGCTGCGGGCCGGTGAGACGCTCGGAGCGGGCCTGTTGGCCCGGTCCGGTGCCTGGCGACCGCATCGGGCCGTGCTGCCCGTCCTGGCGCCCGTGATGCGTTGGCTGCTCTTCGGGGACCGGTGCGCCTCCGACGACCTGGGCCTGGCCCTGCGCAGCGTCGGCCGGGCCCCGCTGCAGTCGATCGGCGGGTTCCGCGCCTCGATCGGCTCGCAGCAGCGGCTGGCCACCCTGGCGGCCTTCGCCGCCGTGCCGGCCGCCGTGCTGGTCGGCGACCGGGACCGTCTCACCCCGCCGGCCTGCGCCGAGTCGATCGCGGCCGCGCTGCCGCACGCCCAGCTGACCGTCTGCCCCGGCGCGGGCCACATGCTGCCGCTGGAACGCCCGGAGGAGGTCACCGAGGCGCTACTCACCGTGGTCCGCCGGGTGAACTGCGCCACTCGGAAGAATCTGCGGGCGACGAGCGTTCCACTGCGACGCCGGGCCGCCTGAGCCGGAACATCCGCACACTCCCGCTCGTTTGTGAGAGGTTCGAACGATGCGGTGAGCGCCAGGGCCGGCCAGGGGCCGCTTGGTCGCGGATTGCGGGGCGGGAGTAAGTTCGATTGCCCCCTTCGCGCGAGCGCTGGCGGTGCGCATGAAAGGGAGAACGACCGACTTGAGCGACGCCACCGTCCTGCAGCAGGAGATCGCGATCGAGCAGCAGCACGTCGACCGGGTCTACACCCGGCTCGCCGAGCTGCGCCAGGACGCATCCCGAGCCGAGAAAGAGGGCTACCGCCAGGCCGGCGTGGGCACGTTCGGCGCGCTGGTCGAGCGCGACGCGATGGTGTACCACGCGGCCCGCCGGCGGCAGACCCTGGACACCGAGCACGAGGGCCTGGTCTTCGGCCGCCTCGACCTGCTGACCGGAGCCACCCACTACGTCGGCCGGATGGGTATCCGCGACGACGCCTCACGACCGCTGGTCGTCGACTGGCGGGCGCCGGCCGCCGCGGCGTTCTACCAGGCCACCCCGGCCGAACCGCTGGGCGTGATCCGGCGCCGGATGATCCAGTCCACCCGTGAGCGGGTCACCGGCATCGAGGACGACCTGCTCGACCCGGATGCCGCGCCGCCCGGGATGACCGTGGTCGGCGACGGCGCGCTGCTGGCCAGCCTGGCCAAGGCGACCGGCACCGGGATGCGCGACATCGTCGCCACCATCCAGCGCGAGCAGGACGAGGCGATCCGCTCCCCCGCCGGCGGGGTGACGATCGTGACCGGCGGCCCGGGCACCGGCAAGACCGCTGTCGCCCTGCACCGCGCGGCGTACCTGCTCTACTCCGACCGCAGCCGGTTCGCCGGCGGCGGCATCCTGGTGGTCGGCCCGTCCGGGGTGTTCGTCAACTACATCGCCACCGTGCTGCCCTCGCTCGGCGAGGAGACCGCGACGCTGCGCTCGCTGGGCTCGCTGGTGCCGGGCTGGGACGCGACCCGGGTGGACTCCACCGAGGTGGCCGCGATCAAGGGCTCGCTGCGGATCCGCCGGGTGCTGGAGCGGGCCTCGCACGACGCCGTGCCGGGCGCGCCGACCGAGCTGCGCCTGCTCTACCGGGGCGCCCTGCTCCGGCTGGACGCCCAGGCGCTGGAGCAGATCCGGCGCAAGGTGCTGCAGCGTGGCGCGCGCCGCAACGAGGTCCGCGGCACCGGCTTCGACCGGGTCTTCGACGCGCTCTGGGCGCAGGCCCGGGACGCGAAGCTGAGCGGGCTGCCGGAGAAGCGCGAGTTCGAGTCGGAGCTGGCCGACCGCACCGACTTCCGGGAGTTCCTGAAGGCGTGGTGGCCGCGGTTCACCCCGCTGCGGGTACTGCGCTGGCTGGCCGATCCGAAACGGCTCCGGGCGTACGCGAACGGCGTGCTCTCCCGCGACGAGATCGAGACCCTGCAGGGCTCCTTCGACGCCCTCGCCGAGCACGGCCCGACGATCTCCGACGTGGCGCTGCTCGACGAGCTGGACGAGCTGATGGGCCGCCCCCGGAAGGCGCAGAAGAAGTCCCGCAACCCGTTCCACGTCCGGGACGGCGTCCAGGAGGTCAGCACGTTCGCCGACCGGCAGGCCGCGGCCCGCGCGCAGCAGGTCGAGCGCGAGGAGGACTACCGCGACTACGCGCACGTGGTGGTCGACGAGTCGCAGGACGTCTCGCCGATGCAGTGGCGGATGATCGGCCGGCGGGGGGCGTACGCGTCCTGGACGATCGTCGGCGACCCGGCGCAGACCGCCTGGTCCGGCGACCCGGACGAGCTGGACCGGTCCCGGGAGAAGGCTCTCGGCACCCGCCAGCGCAACAGCTACTCGCTGACCACGAACTACCGGAACTCGTCGGAGATCTTCGCGGTGGCCGCCTCGGTGATCCGGGCGATCCTGCCGGACCTGCCGCTGCCCTCGGCGGTGCGCTCCACCGGCGTCGACCCGGTCGACGTGGTGACCACGGCCGGCGCGCTGCCGGCCACGGTCCGCGAGCTGGCCGAGAAGCAGCTGGCCGACGTGGACGGGACGATCGGCGTGATCGCCCCGGTGTCCCGCCGGGACGAGATGGCCGCGTGGGTCACCGGCCTGCCGGAACGTGTCCACGTGGTCACCGCGCTGGAGGCCAAGGGCATGGAGTACGACGCGGTGGTGCTGGTCGAGCCGGGCCAGATCGCGGTCGACAAGTCCGGGGTCCGCACGCTCTACGTCGCCCTCTCCCGCGCTACCCAGCGCCTCACCACGGTCGGCACCAACCCCGACTGGCACCCGTAGCCCGCTCCCCGGTCCCGGCCCCGCCCGGGACCGGGACCGGGACCGGCACGACCCGACGCGGGGACCAGCGGGACGCGACGCGGGGACCGGCGCGAGGCCGGGACCGCTCCGGGCCGCCGCGCGCCGTCAGACGCCGGCTGGTGCTCAGGGGTGCCTCCGGGGCCCGGAGGCACCCCTGAGCACCAGCCGGGAACCTCGCCCCTCGTCTGGCGATCATCACATCGAGGGCGCACGATCGAGCCATGCCGGCGCGCGTGCGACACCAGTCCCGCGCCACCCACCGGCCCCGTGGCCGGCGTGGTGAGCCCCGGGAGGCTCGAGTTGTAGAACGTCGCTTCTGTTCTTTCTGCGAACCGCCACGGCGGCTGCGGGAACCGATCAGAATGCGAATCATGAGTGACGGCCGGGTCATGGTCTTCGCGCCGGCCCCACAGCTGACGGTGACCATCGAACAACACCACGACGAACCCGAACTGCATGTGCATCCGGGTGGCCAGGGCATCTGGCAGACCCGCATGATCACGTCGCTGGGCGCCAAGGTGACGCTCTGCACGGCCGCCGGGGGCGAGGTCGGCCGGGTGCTGGTCCCGCTGATGTCGGACCTGCCCGGGGTGACACTCCGTCTGGTGAACCGCGAGCACGGCAGCGGGTGGTACGTGCACGACCGCCGCAGCGGCACCCGCGAGGAGATCGCCGAGCGCCCCGGCACCCCGCTCTCCCGGCACGAGCTGGACGAGCTCTACAACCTCACCCTGGCCGAGGGCCTGACCGCCGGCATCGCGATCCTGAGCGGCCCGGCGCACCCCTCGGTGATCAAGCCGGAGGTCTACGGCCGGCTCTCCGCCGACCTGAAGGCGAACGGCTGCCGGGTGATCGCCGACCTGTGCGGGCGGTACCTCGCCGCCGTGATGGAGGCCGGCTGCACGGTCGTCAAGATCAGCCACGAAGAGCTGATCAAGGATGGCGCGGCCGCCGACGGCTCCACCCGTGAGCTGATGAACGCGCTGGTCAAGCTGAACACCGACGGCGCTGACGCGGTCCTGGTCTCGCGTGCCGGGGAGGGCGCCCTGGCCCTGATCGACGACGAGATCTACACCGTCACGCTGCCCAAGCTGACCGCAGCCGAGCACCGTGGCGCCGGCGACTCGATGACCGCCGGCGTCGCCGCCACCCTGGCGAACGGCGGCTCGATGACCGACGCGGTGCGCACCGGCGCCGCCGCGGGCGCCCTCAACGTCACCCGCCACGGCCTCGGCACCGGGCACGTCGACGCCGTCCGGGTGCTCACCGAACGAGTCCGGCTGACCCCGATCAAGAAGGCATCATGACAGCGAATTCGGGTAACCATCGCCACCTCCGGATCCTGATCACCAACGACGACGGCATCGAGGCGCCCGGCATCCGCTGGCTGGCCCGGGCGCTGGCACACGCCGAGTACGACGTGGTGGTCGCCGCGCCGCTGAGCGAGTCGAGCGGCAGCAGCGCCTCGATGACCGCGGTGGTGCAGGACGGCAAAATCGTCTCAGAGGTGCGCGAGCTGGCCGGCGCCAAGCAGATCCCGGCGTACGGAGTGGCCGCCTCCCCGGCGTACATCGTGCTGCTCGCCCTGCGGGAGGCCTTCGGCCCGGCGCCGGACCTGGTGGTCTCCGGGATCAACCGGGGTGCCAACGCGGGCGCCGCGGTGGTCCACTCGGGCACCGTCGGCGCCACCCTGACCGCCTCGCACGCCGGTCTGCGCGGCCTGGCCGTGTCGCTGGACGTGCTCACCCCGGCGGCGGCCACCGCGGCCAGCGGGGGCGCCGCCATCGCCGCCCTGCACGCGGCCGACGACGAGCAGCATCACTGGGCCAGCGCCGCCGAGCTGGCGGTCCGCCTGCTCCCCTCGCTGCTGCACACCCCGCCCGGCACGGTCTTCAACCTGAACGTGCCGGATCTGCACGTGGACGGGATCCGGGGGCTCAAGCAGGCCGGGCTGGCCCGTTTCGGTCAGGTGCAGATGAGCATCGCCGAGGCGGGTGACGGTTATGTCCGCACCGCCGTCCAGGCCGCCGAGGAGGAGCTCGACCCGGGCACCGACCTGGCCGCCCTGGCCGACAACTTCGCGGTGGTCACAGCGATCCGGGCACCGATGGAGGATCCGGACATCCGGATCAACGTAGAGGCCGTGCACGTGCAGAGCCCGGCGTACTGAGCAGCACGCCGGGCTCGCACGGAAGTCGCGGACGTCAGGCGCCGGAGAGCGCCGCGTCGTCCTGATGGGGTTGAGGGTTGCCGAACAGGCCGAGCAGCCCGGTCACCCAGAGCTGTTTGTGAGCGAACCGGCTCGGCTGGGTCACGACCACCTTGACACCGCTCACCCCGGCGAGCTGGAACGCCGCCACGAGTGCGCTGATCCCCACGGAGTCGATGAAGGTCACGTGCTGCATGTTGAGCTCGATGCGCGCCGGGGCGCCCTCGGCGAGCTGGGCCGCGACGGCCTCACGGATCTCGTACGCGTTCTCGACGTCGATCTCGCCGCGTGGCGAGACCTCGACAGCACCGTCAGCCAGCGTCGACGTCATTATCGACAGCGTCACGCCTCTTCCCTCCACCCGCCCGGGGAGCCGGGCGTTGTTCCTCTTTGACGCGGGTCAGTCAGACCGTCCTGGAGCAGGACGGATGGACCAACCCACGGAAGGTTCGGTGAAACTGACCGAAAGGTTAGGCCCCGAACCTGTTAGACACCTGAGTGGCCCGTGTGAGCGAGGTCAACAGTACTGCGGGACGTCAAATCGTTTTGGAAATGTGATGCCGTCCATACCGGACGTTTGCCGACGCCCTTGTCGGGGCACGAACCCCGGTGAAGGGCGAGCGCAGGAGGGTAACCGACGATGTTCACGACGAGGAAGAGCCGGGCCGAACGGACCGCCGCCCAGGCGTGGGATCACCTGTCAGCCGCCATGGCGGCCGCCGGTGAGACTGCCAGGGACGCCGGCAAGCAGGCCGCAGACGCTGCCGACCGGGCCGGCCGGGGCACCCGTGCGCTGGCGGACCGGACCAGCACCCTGGCGGACAAGACCAACCGGCGCAGCCGCAAGCTGGCCACCCGGGTCGACAAGAAGAGCCACAAGCTGGCCGGCAAGGCCAACAAGAAGAGCCACGAGCTCGCCAGCCGGGCCGGTGGCGCCGCCGACGAGGCCTGGGCACGGGCCAACGCCGCGGCCGGCGCGCTGGCCGGCCACAAGCCGGGCCGCCCGTGGGGCCTGATCGCCGGGGTCGGCCTGCTCGGGCTGGCGGCCGGCTGGGTCGCCGCGTCCACCGCCCGCGCGGCGCTGGAGCGGCAGGCCGAGAACGAAGAGCTGGAACTGGCCGAAACGGCTGTCGTGGTCACCCCCACGTACGAGGAGAAGCAGCAGTAGCGGCGCAACGAGACCGAACAAGGGTATGGCGGCCTGGCCGGGCCGCCATACCCTTGTTCGCATGTCCGAGCCGGTCCACGACGGGACGAAGGGCACCTCCGCTGATCTCCCGTTGATCGGCCCGGCTCTGTACAGTTGACCGGCATTGCCCTCGATCAGTTCGTTACCGCGGCCTTCGGGGCCGCCCGATCAGAAAAGGTCCACCTGGTGCTCAGTGCGGGACATCTCCTGGACAACCGCTACCGGTTGGACGACCGGATCGCCACCGGTGGCATGGGTGACGTGTGGCGTGGCACCGACGTGGTGCTGGGTCGTGTCGTAGCGGTAAAGGTGCTGCGCACGGCGATGCTCGACGACCCCGAGTTCGCCGCCCGGTTCTATGGCGAGGCCCGGATGATGGCCGCGTTCCGGCACCCGAACGTGGTCGAGGTCTACGACTACGCCGAGGCCGGCGACTCCGGCGGCCCGGAGAAGGTCGCCTATCTGGTGATGGCGTTCGTCGAGGGCGAACCGCTGTCCAACCGGGTCAAGCAGGGCCCGATCCCGGTCGCTGAGACGATGTCGATCGTGGCGCAGGCGGCCGACGCGCTGCACGCCGCGCACGACGCCGGCATCGTGCACCGCGACGTGAAGCCCGGCAACCTGATCGTGAAGCCGACCGGCGCGGTGATCCTGGTCGACTTCGGTGTCGCCCGCTCCAACGCGCTGACCAGCATGACCGGCCTGAACTCGATCGTCGGCACCGCGCTCTACATGGCGCCCGAGCAGGTCGCCAAGGGCAATCTGACCCCCGGCACCGACGTCTACGCGCTGGGCGCGGTGGCCTACCACTGCATCGCCGGCCAGCCCCCGTTCGACGGGGACAACGCGCTCCAGGTCGCGCTGCGTCACCTGGAGGACGAGCCCGACCCGCTGCCCGACCACGTCCCGCTCGCGGTGCGCGAGCTGATCATCCGGGCGATGGCCAAGCAGCCGGCCGACCGGTTCCCCACTGCGGCCGAGTTCGCCGAGGCGGCGTATGCCGCGGTCGGCACCCCGCAGGACTGGAAGCGGCTGACCGGCACCGCGCTGATCGCACCGACCAGCGGCGCACCGACCGTGCCTGCCTCGATCAGCGCGGCCTCGATCAGCCCGGCCCCGATGACCCAGCCGGTGCCCCGCCCGCGGATGTCGCCCGCTCCCCCGCCGATGCGCGCGCCCGAGCCGGTCGCCGCGCCGCGGGTGCAGCGCAGCCTGATGGTCGCGGTGATCGCGCTGTTCGTGCTGGCCGGCGGCCTCGGCGTGGCCTTCGCGATGTCCAACGACAAGGACCCGGTCGAGGCCGGCACGGGCGACAAGAAGAACCCGCCCGCCGTGGTGACCACCACGACACCCGCGCCGGAGGCGACCGACCAGTTCAGCGAGTCGCCGATCTCGAACGGCGACGACGACAACACCCCCTCGCGCAAACCGTCGTCGTCCCGCAAGCCGAGCAAGTCGCCGTCCCCGAGCGCGTCGGCCTCCGCGTCGCCGACCCCGAGCGACACCCCGTCGTCGTCGCCGACCCCCGACACCAGCACGACGCCGCCCACCAAGGACCCGGAGCCGGATCCCACGACGGACCCGCCCACGACACCCACGACGGACCCCGCTGCCGATCAGTAACAGCCCGGGGTTGACCCTCACACCGTGTCAGACGGGACGGTGGACCGACCATGTTGAGTATCGGAGACTTCGCCGGTCTGAGCCGGGTGTCGGTGCGCATGCTGCGCCACTACGACGCCATCGGCCTGCTCCGCCCCGCCCACGTCGACCCGCACAGCGGCTACCGCTACTACACGGCGGAGCAGCTGCGGCGGCTCAACCGGATCCTCGCCCTCAAGGACCTCGGCTTCAGCCTGCAACAGGTGCAGGTGATGATCGAGGAGAAGGTCGACACCGGTGAGCTGCGCGGGATGCTGCGACTGCGGCGGGCCGAGCTGGCCGAGCAGGTGGAGCGGGACAACGCCCGCCTGGCCCTGGTCGACGCGCGTCTCCGCATGATCGAGACGGAGGGTCACATGAACACCGGAGATGTCCTCTTCAAGCGGATCCCGGCACTGCGGGTGGCGGAGCTGTCCACCACCGCCCTGGGGTACGACCACCCCACGTCGATCACCGAGAACCTGTCGCCGCTCTTCCCCCGCCTGGCGGAGCTGCTGGAGCAGGCCGGGGTCGCGATCACCGGTTCGTCGCTGGCGTACTACCGGCCCGCGCCGACCGGGCCCGGCGACGAGACGATCACCGCGCACGCGGCGTTCCCGATCGGTGACGCCGAGGTCGGCACGGCCGGGTTCGACGTGGTGGTGCTGCCGCCGATCGACGCGGCCACCTCAGTGCACGAGGGCCCGATGTCGGAGGCGTTCCGCACCGGCGAGCGGATCGCCACCTGGATCGAGGACAACGGGCTCCGGCCGGTACCGCCCGGTTTTGCCCGTGAGGTGTACCTGCACTGCCCGGACGGCGAGCTCGACAAGTGGCTCACCGAGATGCAGGTGCCGCTGGACGGCACCGGAAATGCAACCGAGAAGAGCTGAATCCTCAACTGGGCCCGGTAGCGGCCGATGATCGCGGGTGGCACGGAGACTGCACCCGGGCCGCTACCGGAAGGGCCGCACCGATGACGACCGTTCAGACCCCGCAGACCCCGCACGAGCCGCTGCCGTACCCGGTCTCTCCGCCGTGGATCGACACGGCCGAGGCGGCGGCGACGGAGGAACTGGAGCCGCTGCCGTTCGGCGGTGTGGTCCCGCCGTACGGCTCGCCCAGCAACAAGCACGGCCAGTTGCTGGTCCGCTTCCCGCACGAGATGACCGGCTCGGCCCGCCCGGACGCCCCGTCCTGGCGGCCGGTGGTGGCCTGGACGTTCCTGTTCAGCCTGCTGGGCGTGGTCTCGGCAATGCAGCGGTCGCGGAAGGCCCGGGCGTACGGCCGGCGTCGCGCGCCGTACTGGGTGGCGTTCGTGGTGACGGCGGTGGCCGGCGGGGCGTTCTGGACGGCGCTCGCGGTCGACGTGGTGCTGCCGCTGCACCGGACCCAGGTCGAGGACAAGGCCACCGACGCGGTGCAGGAGAAGGTGTTCGGCGACGGCCGGGTGGAGGCCGCCGTCGGCACCACGGTCAAGACCGGCGCGTGTGTGCCGGTCGGTGACCGTGGCGCGGACGGGCTGCGCCGTTACGACTGCACGTTCCTGCTGACCGACGGGCGGTCCGCCTTGATGACCATCGAGGCGGACGCCCGCGGCAGCTGGGAGACGACCAAGTAGCGGCCGGCCGGTGAGTGCTGGTCAGAACGTGACCGGCACACCCTCGCGGACCAGCTGCCAGTTCTTCACGAAGAAGTCGGCCGGGTCGATCTTGCCCTTGGCCTGCGCCCAGTCGATCAGGAGCTGACGGATCTCCTTCTGCTCGTTGTAGACCTGGGTCTTCACGATGCCCGGGAACGCGCCGCCACCGGACCGCCGGTAGTTGTTCACCGCGATCACGAACTGCGCGTCGGCGGCCACGTCGACGCCGTTGAGCTGCAGCTTGGTGATCCGGCTGCCGACCGGCTTGCTGATGTCGATGTCGTACTCGACGCCGGAGAGGGTGTCGTAGTTGTAGTCCGGCACCGTGCTCACGTTGATGGTCGCCGGGTCGACGACGGCACCGACCGCGTACGTGTTGAAGTACTTCGCCGAGTACTCCAGGTAGGCACGCACCTCGGCGCCGGTCAGCACGACGGCTTCCAGGGTGTTGTCGTAGATGTACAGCCCCGCGACGTCCTTGATCTTGACGTCGCCCTTCGGGAACACCGCGGTCCGGCTGAACGGCGCGGCGATCGAGAGGACCGGCAGAGCCGCGTACGCGGTGCCGGCCAGCGCGGCCACCACCGTGTCGGTCTGCACCTTGTTGATGTAGTCGAGGATCGGGGTGTCCTCGTACCGCGAGGTGGCCGCGGACAGCTCCGCGGTCGACGCCGCGACGACCTGGTTGATGTACGCCACGGTCTTCTCGTGCTGGCCCTTCACCGCGGCCAGCACCTTCGGGTCGGCCTCGACGGTGTTGGTGTTCAGCGTGGCCGACGCCTTCGTGGTGATCTTCCAGCAGCCGTGCTCGCGCACCAGCGTGAAGTCCATCTTGGTGAGCCGCTGGCCGAACTTCGACGGCTCGGAGAGCAGCACCTGCGTGCCGGTCTTGGTGTTCGTGACGAAGCGCTGCGCGACCTCGTTGTGCGCGTGCCCGAACAGGATCGCGTCGATCCCCGGGACCTGCTCGGCGATCAGCGCGGACGGGTTCTCGTTCGGCAGCTCGGTGCCGTAGCTGGAGGTGCCACTGTCGCCACCGTGCGCCGAGATGATCACGACGTCGGCGCCGTTGCGCCGCATGATCGGCACCCACTTGGCGGCGGTCGCCACCATGTCGAGGAAGCTGAGCTTGCCCTCGACGTTGCCCTTGTCCCAGATCGCCACGCCCGGGTTGGTCAGGCCCAGGATGCCGACGCGCAGGGTGGGCGCGTGCTTGCCGAGCGAGACCTTCTTGATGATGTACGGCGTGAACGCCGGCTTGCCGGTCTTCGCGCTGACCGCGTTGGCGGCCAGGGCCGGGAAGCCGAGCTGCCGGATCCACAGGTTCAGCAGCGGCAGGCCGTAGTTGAACTCGTGGTTGCCCAGCGTGATCGCGTCGTAGTGCAGCACGTTCATGGCCTTGGCCATCGGGTGCTTCGCGCCGGTCTCGGTGATCGGCTCCTGCTTGGCGTAGTAGGTCGCCAGCGGGGTGCCCTGGATCGTGTCACCGGCGTCGAGCACCAGCGTGGCGCCGGTCGCCTCGGCGCGCAGCTTGTTCACGAGCGCGGCCAGCTTGGCGACACCGACGTCGTTGTGCGCGGAGTCGTCGTACTCGGCGTCCTTGTAGTAGTCCCAGTTGTACACGTTGCCGTGCGTGTCCGAGGTGCCCAGCACGGTCAGCTGGAACGTCTCGGGGGTCTTCGGGGGCTTCGGGGCGCCCTTGCCGCCAGCCTGCGCCGAGCCGGGGAAGGCGAGCGGTGCCGCAGCGGCGGCGGCCGAGACCGCCAGCACGCCACGCCGCGATACGCCGTTGGGAAGCGTCATTGCGAGCCTTTCGCAGGGGAGTTCAAGCGGCGCGCCTCGTGGGCGCGCCGAAAGAAGCACCCTAACGGTGGATCAGGTCATCGGTCGATCAACGGAAGGTTGCGCGGTGATCAACTTTCCTCAAATCTCCTCGAGCGTCTCGATACCCAGCAGAAACATTCCAGTGTGGAGGGTGCGGGCGGTCAGCTCGGCCAGCCCCAGCCGGCTGGCCCGCACGTCGTCGGCGGCCCGCAGCACCGGGCACCGCTCGTAGAAGACCGAGAAGGCCACGGCCAGGTCGTGCAGGTATCCGGCCAGCCGGTGCGGCTCGGCCTGCCCGGCGGCGGCCCGGAGCGCCGGCTCGAAACCGAGCAGGGTCAGGGCCAGGGCCCGCTCGGCCGGTTCGGTCACCGTGACCGGTCCCGGCCCGGTGCCGGCCTTGCGGAACAGCGACCGGATCCGGGCGTAGGCGTACTGCAGGTAGGGACCGGTGTTGCCGGTGCTGGCCAGCATCCGGTCCCAGTCGAAGACGTAGTCGCCCCGCCGGTCACCGGAGAGATCGGCATATTTGATCGCGCCGATCCCGATGGCCGGCGCGGTCGCCCGGGCCACCGCCTCGTCCAGCAGCTCGGCCAGCTTGATCGTGTCGCCGGCCCGGGTCTTCAGCATCTTGCCGTCCGCGCCCAGGATCGAGCCGAACCCGAGGTGCTCGGCGGTCACCCCGCCGGGCAGCCAGCCGGCCTTCCGGGCCACCGCGAAGACCATCTCGAAGTGGGTGCGCTGCGGTGCGCCGACCACGTAGAGCAGCCGGTCCGCGCCGAGCGTGCCGACCCGGTGCCGGATCGCGGCCAGGTCGGTCGCGGCGTACCCGAAACCGCCGTCGGCCTTGCGCACGATCAGCGGCAGCGCGTCGCCGTCCCGCCCGGTGAACCCGTCCGGGAACGCGCACAGCGCGCCGTCACTCTCGGTCAGCAGACCCTGCGCCAGCAGCTCGGCCACCAGCACCGGAAGGTCGTCCTGATAGCGGCTCTCGCCGGCGAAGTCGTCCGGGCCGAGGGTGACGCCGAGCCGCTGGTAGACGTCCAGGAAGTAGCGTTCGGACTGGGCCACCAGCCGCTGCCACAGGTCCCGGGAGAGCGGATCGCCGGACTGCAGCGCCACCACCCGCAGCCGGGCCCGGGTCCGGAAGTCGTCGTCGGTGTCGAACTTGGCCCGGGCGTCCTGATAGAACGCGGTCAGATCCCGGATCGAGTGATCACCCGAGCCGCCCAGGTCGACCAGGTGCTCGACGAGCATCCCGAACGGGGTCCCCCAGTCGCCCAGGTGATTCACCCGGACCACGTCGTGGCCCAGCCACTCCAGCGTCCGGGCCAGCGCGTCCCCGATGATCGTCGAGCGCAGGTGCCCGACGTGCATCTCCTTGGCCACGTTCGGCCCGGAGTAGTCGATCACGATCCGCTCCGGCGCGGCAGTCGCGGGCACACCGAGCCGCTGATCAGCACCGGTCAGCCGCAAACTCTCGGCGAGCAGGTCGTCGCCGATCGTCAGGTTCAGGAACCCCGGACCGGAGACGGTGATCTCGGCGAGCCCGGCCAGGTCGGCACGCGCGGCCACCTCGGCGGCGATCTCCCGGGGCGCCCGGCCCAGCTCCCGGGCCAGGGCCAGCGGCGCACCGGACTGGAAGTCGGCGTGCGGCGACGCCCGCACCGCCGGATCGACCGGATGGCCGGCGACCGCTTCCAGCGCGGGCGCGAGCCGATCCGACAGGAGAGATTCAAAATTCACGATCAACCCCATTCATCGTACGAACGAAGCGGGTCGACCGGAGTGACACGTCAGCAACCGGCGGGATCGACCCGCCGGCGGAGAGCACAGTTCAGCGGCGGCCGTGAAGTCGCCGGCGTCGCTCGCTGAAGGTGCTGTGCATGCCGCGACTATAGCGGCTCAGTCGTCGTGGGCGATGTGCTTCATCTGCGGCCACAGCACGGCCAGGAAGATCGCCGCGCAGACGAACGCCACCTGGAACGGGGCGGCCACGCCGTACCGCGAGGCCAGCACGCCGCCGGCCGCCGCGCCGACCACCAGCCCGCCGTAGATGCAGATGACGCTCACCGCGCCGACCCGGCCCTGCAGGTGCACCGGCACCGACCGCTGCCGGACCGTGGTCGCCGTGGTCCGCCAGACGAACTCGTGCACCCCGAACAGGAAGAAGGTCGGCAGCGCCACCCACGGCGAGGCGGTGAACCCGAGCACCGCGTGAGTGCCGGTCTCGATGAACAGGCCGATCCGCATCAGGTTGCCCAGGCTGACCCGGGCGGTGAGCCAGCCGTACGCGCCGGTGGCGAGGATCCCGCCGGCCGCCATCACCGTGGTGACCAGGCCGAAACCGATCGAGCCCAGCCCGAGCCGCTCGCTCACGTAGAGCACCAGCACCGACCAGGACGCCCCGAACGCCAGATTGAAGATCAGCACGATCAGGCAGAGGGTCCGGACCGCTGGGTGGCGCACCACCCAGCGGACCCCCTCGGCCACGTCCCGGCGCACCCCGGCCGTCGCGGGCCGGCCGTGCGCCGGCAGGCGGACCCGGGAGACCAGCAGCGTGCCGGCCACCAGCAGCAGCACCTCGCCGGCCAACGGCCAGGCCCGGCCGGCGGCGAACAGCGCGGCGCCCAGCGGCGGACCGGCCAGCTGGTTCAGCGTGATGAACCCGGCCGACAGCCGGGCGTTGGCCAGCGGCAGATCGGCCCGGTCGACGAGCATCGGCGCGAGCGTGCCGGTGGTGTTGTCGGCGAACACCTCGGCCGTGCTGAGCAGCCCCAGCCCGAGCAGGGCGAGCTCCACCGAGAGCCGGCCGGCGGCCAGGGTGCCGATCAGGGCGAGCAGCACCAGCACCCGGACCGCGTTGGCCAGCAGCAGGATCCGGCGGCGGTCGTGCCGGTCCGAGAGCACCCCGGCGTACAGGCCGCAGACCAGCGGCGGGGCCCAGGAGAGCAGGGCGGCCAGCGAGATCCGGAACGGGTCGTCGGTGAGCGAGGCGACGAGCAGCGGACCGGCCGCCGCGGAGATGCCGTCGCCGAGGTTCGTCGCCCAGGACGAGCCCACCAGCCAGCGGAAATCCACACCGAGACGAGCGGGCAGCACGGTACGGACCAAAGGAGCGATCATCAGGACCGCACCTTACGGAATAACATTTCTCGGCGTGAGCCAATTTGCCGGCTGGGAGCCGGGAGCGGCCGGGGTGCTGCGACTGCCGTCCGGGCGACTGGTCCGGGGCCGCGGGCTGCGTGCGGCGATGCCGTCCGGGCACCCGCCGCGCTTCGGCGTGTACCTGCTCGGCGCGGAACCGCCCGAGGTCGGGTGGGAGACGCGCTGGGTGCGCTGGCGGGACTTCTGGCTGCCGGCTGACCCTGCGTACGCGAAAGCGGTGTTGATCGAAGCCTGGACCCGCGCGGACCGTGAGCGGGTCGAGATCGCCTGCTGGGGCGGCCGGGGCCGGACCGGAACCGCGCTGGCCTGCCTGGCCGTGCTGGACGGGCTGCCGGCGGCCGAGGCGGTCGGGTTCGTGCGTGGGCACTACCACCACCGTGCCGTGGAGACGCCGTGGCAGCGGCGCTTCGTCGACCGCTTCCACACGCTCTGACCGGTGTTCTAGGGTTCGCGGATGTCGATTCTCGCCACCGATGTGCAGCACACCGGGCACCGTGCCGGGCACCGGATCCTGCGCTGGTGCGCGGTGGCCGTGGTGGCGCTCACCGTCGCGGCGGTGCTGGCCGGGTGCGGCGCGTGGCTGGGCTGGCGGGACGCCGGTCCACTGCCGAGCGACCAGCGGGCGGTCGCGATCGCCGGCGAGGTGCTGCCCGGCGCCCGGGTCGGCGGGATCGAACGATGGGACACGATCTTCGGCTCGGACTCCTCGGGCGACGCGCCCCTGCTCCTCGGCGCCTTCCTCGGCGACGACGAGTACGCCGGCGGCTCGGTGCTGCTGCCGGTCGACGTGCCGGACGTCGCCGAGGTCCGGGCCACCCTGGAGCGCACCGGCTGGCAGATCCTGCCGGACTCCGGGCGCTGGGACCTGGCCGGCGTGGCAGCGGAGGCCTACGTGACCGCCCGCCGCGACGACGTGGAGATCGCCGTCTACCACGACGATCTGGGCTTCTACCAGGACGATCACTGGGTGGCGGAGAGCGGCATCGTCTTCTGGCACCCGGAACCGGCCCTGGTCCGGCCGCTGGCCCTGCTCGGCTGGGGGCTCGGCCTGCTGCTGGGCGGCTGGGCCGCGCTGAAGGTCACCGCCCGGCAGTCCGGCCGCCGGCCGTGGCGCCGGTCGGCGTGGATCGGGTCGGCGCTGCTGGCCCTGCCGACGCTCGCGGTGACCGGCGAGCTGTTCGCCCCGGCCGTGGTGGTCCCGCCGGACCCGCCGGGAGCGCTCTGGGAGCCGTACGTGCTGTTCCCGGCCCTGGTCATCGCCGGGACGGCCGCCTGGGCCCGCGCCCTCGTGGTGCGCCTGCGCCGGGCCGGCTAATCGGCCTTGTCGCCGCCGTTCTCCTTGCGGGCGGTCTGGGTGGACTTGTAGGACAGGTAGGTCAGGAACGCCGAGACGCCGCCGAGCAGCGCGGCCACGACGCTGGCCAGCTGATCGGCGAGGTTCGGACCCAGGCTGGCCATCCCGGCGACCGCGAGGGCGAGCAGCACCAGCAGGCCGAGCGCCATGGTCTGCGCACGCCGGTCGGCCAGGTTCCCGGCCGGGCGGGCCGGACGGCGGCGGCTGGTCACCAGCCAGACGGCGGCCTCGACCAGGATGATCGCCGCGGTCACGAAGACCGGGACGAGCCAGGCCTGCAGACCGGTCTCCTCGCTCATCGCAACGCTCCCTGCATCCCCTCGACGAAACCGTCGGTGAGCTGCACACCGCGGTAGAGGTAGTCGTAGGTGTGCTGGCGGAACACCTGGGCGAAGTCCGCGTACCCGGCGCTCATCGGACGCGGGTGGGCGTCCTCCACCGCGGACCGGACGATCTCCAGGTGCGGCATCGCGGCCTTCACCTCGGGGTCGTTGTAGGCCTCCGACGCGGTCGGCGCGAACCCGTAGGTGGCCAGCAGTTTCTGCGCCGGCATCCCGGTCAGGAAGTGGATCACCGCCTCGGCCTCGTCGCGGTACCCGGTGTCCTCGGCCACCGCGAGACCCTGGCCGCCCAGCACCCCGATCGGGAGCCGGCCCAGCCGGATCGCCGCGGTGCCGGGCTTCTTGTCCCGCTCCTCGCGGTCGATCGCCGGGAACCAGACCGGCCAGTTCCGCATGTAGCGCAGGTTCCGCTCCTGGAACGCCGCGTTGGTCTTCTCCTCGCCGGCCACCGCCACGATCCGGTTGTCGCGCAGCGCGCCGGCGAGCGGCGCGAGGGCCCGCTGCCACTGGCCGAGGCTCGTCGAGACCACGCCCCGCTCGTCGAGGATCGTCCGGTCCTGTGCCAGGGCCTGCTCCAGGACGTTGATCACGAACGCTTCGTCGGTGGTCGAACCCTCCGTCGCCAGCTGGGCGGCGAGCTGCCGCACCTGCGTGCGGTCGGCGACCAGCCGGCCGATCTCCGGCTCGGCGTCCGCGGCCCGCTTGTCGGTGATCCGGCGGTAGAGCATGCCGACGTCGGTGTTGAGCGGGACCGCCCAGAGCCGGGCCGAACCCTCCTCGACCTGGCTGACCCGCTGCACCGGCGCGAGCAGGGTGATGCCGTCCGGCGGGTCGATCGGCGCGATCCGGCCCCGGGCCGCGAACCGCGGGATGTGGATGACGTCGAGGTTGTAGATGTCGGCCCGGGTGCCGGCGAACTTGTCGTACTGGTCCCGGGTGGAGCTGTTGACCGTCAGCACGTCGAGCCGGACGTCCGGGTTGAACCGGTTCCACAGGTTGATCAGCAGGCTCCGCCCGCCGGTCGCGTCGCCCCCGGTGACCAGGGTGAGGGTCACCGGGGTACGCCGCGTCAGGAGATAACCGGTGGCCGTGGAGAGCATTCCGGCGGTGATCACCCCGGCGATGAACGAGCGCCGCGAATACAGGTCCGGCATGTGATTCACGTTACTCGATGTGCGCCCGGGGTGGACGCATCGTCACGCCACCGTGGGCGGTTTCCAGACGGTGAAGTCCTGGATGTGGAAGTGGCTGGCGACGGTGCGGAACGCGAACCAGCCGCTGTCGTACGGGTCCGGGTCGGTCCAGTCGAAGATCAGCTGGTCGTCGCTGTAGTAGCGGATCCGGTCGCCGAGCACCGAGATCCGTACGTGGATCGGCACGTTCGCCCGGATCAGCGGCGACGTGTAGTCGTAGATCAGCGGGCGGTTGCCGGCCTCACCCACGTAGCGGCGGAACCGGGTGGTGGTGTTGAGGTTCGCGCCCTGCCCGACGTAGTAGGTCCTCAGGTAGTCGTACTCGGCGAGCGCGCCGTGCCGCTCGGTGGCGAAGACGTCGTCCGGCGAGCGGGAGTCGCGCGCGCTCCAGAACGAGTTCAGGTCGGTGACGTGGTCGTTCGGGCCACCGTTCTGGACCGGGGTGGCGGTGTACTCGATCTCGTAGGGGCCCTCGAGCTCCTGCTTGAACCAGACGCTCGCACCGCCGGGGACGTCGATGTCCAGCACGCCGTCGCCAGCGGCCACGGTCCCGCCGGTCTGCAGTTCGGCCTGCCACTTGCCGGTGTCTCCGCGGAAATCGTCCTGCGCGACGACCTGCCAGGCGTTCCCCGCCTGCGCCGTCGTCTTGATCCTGGGCCGGGCCGGGGCCTGGCCGCCGAACCCGAGGTAGAAATCGGTCAGCGTGGACTGCAGGTAGCCGCGGACCGTCCAGCCCAGACGGTAGGCCGGGTCGTGCGCCAGCGTGTAGAGCCGGGTGCTGGTCGGTACGTTCGTGGTGAAGACCCGCAGCGCGGTGTGGTCACTCGTCTCGGCCAGGTACTCCTCGCGCCAGTCGCCGAGGATGTCGCCGTAGAACGGGACCGCGTTGCGCCAGGACGAGACGACACCGGCCGGCTCGAAGATCTTGTTGCTCTGCTGCTTCGTCCAGTCCCACTTCTCGACGTACGTCTTGTCCAGCAGCTCGGAGCCGGTGTCGCCGTCCCACCAGATGCGGAAGTTCACGCTCGGCGTGGCGGTCGAGACCTTGGTGCCGTCGACGTTCCAGACGCCGGCGCCGGGCAGGTCGGCGTTCGCGGTCGCGGCCCAGAACTCGTAGCCGGGGTGGGTCGGGTCGATGTCCGCCGTGGTGCCGCGCGGGATGTCCCAGAGGGTGGCGTCCTGCGGGACGTCCGGGTGCGAGCCGGTGATCAGCCGCTGACCGGTCGACGCGTCGTAGTAGTACCAGGGGAAGGTGGTGAAGACGCCGCCCTCGGTCTGCTGGATGGCGTAACCCTCCAGGCCGGGACGGTTCGGGTCGAGGTCACCGATGTGGAAGCGGTCGCCGTGCACGGACTCCGGCACCACGTAGCGGAACGTGCCGTCGCTGTTGACCACGTAGTTGCCGTCGGCGATCTCGTCCCGGCCGTCCTGGTCGACGTCGACCACGCGCAGCTGGTGGAAGCTGGTGCCCTGGTCGACGCCCCGGACGAACGTCCAGCGCCGGGTCAGGTCCCGGCCGTCGAAGTCCCAGGCCGCGAAGAGGACCCGGAAGTCGCCGCGCTTGGCGCCGATCCGGGTGACCTGCTTGGTGATCAGGCTGGGGTGCACGCCGTCCAGGTAGCCGACGCCGTACTGGCCGCCGGACGGGCCGTCGGCGAGGAAGTCGACGGCGACCGGGACGCGCTCGCGCTCGACGCCGGAGTACCCGTCGATCACCGAGACGAACTGGTCGAGCGGGTTGCCCGTGGTGACCGTGGCGCCGTCGGCGAAGGTCGTGCCGTTGGCGGTCTTGACGACGACCTCGGCGCGACCGTCGCTGTCCAGGTCATAAACGGTCACGTTGTCGTCGTTGCGGTAACCCGCGACGTCGCCGTACCCGCTGATCGCGGCGAGCGGCGGGTCGTTGGCGGCGGTGCCACCGGCCCGGGTCCAGGACGCCGGCCCCAGGTCGACCCGCCACAGCTGCGCGCCCGCGAGGGTGTACGCCTCGAGGTAGTTCGGCTTGTCGAGGTCGGTGGAGAGCCGGGACACCACGATCTCGTAGCGACCGTCCCCGTCCAGGTCACCCGGCCAGGCGTGCTGCACGTAGTAGCCGGGCGCGTCGGCGAGCGGGATGTCGCCGGGCGTGACCGCGGCCGGGCTCGTCGCCTGCTCCCGGCCGTGCACCACGGCCCGGACGGTGTAGGCGCCCGCGCCCCGGGACTTGTCGGTGTAGGTGGTCGACCTGGTGATCGGCCGCTGGTTGAGCCGCCGTGATCCCTTGTAGACGTCGAAGGCGATGTCGGAGCCGTACTCGGTGCCGAGCAGGCGCCAGCTCAGGAACGTCCCGCCCTTCTCAGCGGGGACCGCGACCAGGCCCCGGTCGAGCGACTCGACAATGCGTTTCGGCTGATCAGTTCCGGTCGGCCGACCGCCGGCATAGGCCGGCGGGGCGAACAGGCCTGCGGTCAGGGCCAGGCCGGCCCCGGCCGCCAGGAGGGCACGTCTCATCGTTACTCCAAGATCCGGTACGCCGGAGATCGACGTGCGGCGGACCGTAGGAGATCAGTGTGTATCGACGTTTGCGCACATTTAAAGGTATGCGTGTTAACAGTGCCGTTCAGGCTGCTAGCGGCTTTGCCGCGCTGCAAGAGTATGACCCGGACTACACTCCAGCGCCTCCACCAGCGCGCCGAGGCTGTCGCCGAGCGGCACGTCGGTCAGCTCGGCCCGGATCCGCTCGTCCACCCGCTGGAAGAGACGCCGGCCGCGGGCGGTCAGATGCACCTTGATCCGCCGCCGGTCCAGGTCGTCGCCGCGACGGTAGACCAGATTGTCCTCGACCAGGTGGTCGACCAGCCGGGTCAGGCTGCCCGGCGGCAGGAAGGCCCGCTCGGAGAGCTCGGTCATGAACCGGCCCTTGCCGTCGGCGAGCAGCGCGATCACCCGCCACGCGTCGAGCGAGCAGTCCTCCGCGTCGAGGATGGCGGACAGCCGGCGGGCGAGCAGCCGCTCGGCCCGGGTCAGCAGGTACAAAAGATCCGTGGGTCCCCGCATCGTCGGGATGTTACCCAATCCGTGCTTCAGATCCAGTCCGGCTTCCAGGACGATGAGGGTCATGTCCCGGTCGTTCGATGTGGCTCTCGTGGTGCCGCTGCGCGGGCCGGCCGGCATCTTCGGGCCGAGCGCCGAGCTCTGCGCGCAGCTCGCCGCCGAGGAGGTCAACCGTTCCGGCGGGGTGCTCGGCCGGGAATTGCGCCTGATCCCGGTGGACGGCGGCGCCGCGCCGCAGGCGGTGGCCGCCGAGGTCGCCGCGCTGGTGCACGCGGGCCTGGTGCAGGGCGTGACCGGCTGGCACATCTCCTCGGTCCGGCAGGCCGTGGCGCCGCGGATCGCCGGCCGGGTGCCGTACGTCTACACCGCGCTCTACGAGGGCGGCGAGCGCACCGAGGGCGTCTTCATGACCAGCGAGACCCCGGACGTGCAGCTGTTCCCGGCGATGCGGCTGCTGGCCCGCGAGCGCACCGCCCGCCGCTGGTACGTGATCGGCAACGACTACGTCTGGCCCCGCCGCACCGCCCGGGCCGCGCACCGCTACGCCGCCGCGAACGGCCTGCACATCGTCGGCGAGAGCTACGTACCGCTGGCCACCGACGACTTCTCCGAGGCGCTGCGCCGGATCGAGCTCTCCTCCGCCGACGCGGTGCTGATGCTGCTGGTCGGGATGGACGCGGTCCGGTTCAACCGGGCGTTCGCCCGCTCCGGGCTGCCCGGCCGCTGCCTGCGGCTGAGCACCCTGATGGACGAGAACATGCTGCTGGCCAGCGGCGCGCCGGCGACCCGCGACCTGTTCAGCACGGCCGGGTTCTTCGCCAACATGATCACGCCGGAGAACCTGGAGTTCCACGGCCGGTACGCGGCCCGGTTCGGACCGGAGGCCCCGCCGCTGGGCAGTCTCGGCGAGTCCTGTTACGAGGGTGTGCTGCTGCTCGCCGCGCTCGTCGAGCAGACCGGCGAGCTGGACGTCCGGGCGATCGGGGCGAACGCCGAGTCGGTGTCCTACGAGGGCCCCCGTGGTCTGCTCCGGCTGCGGAGCCGGCACGTGAACCAGCGGATCTATCTGGCCGAGGCCCGCGGTGTCGACTTCGACGTATTGACCGAGCTGCCTTGACAGGGTCGCCCGGGGGCGGCAAGGTTACTTCCAGCGGGAACTAAGTTCCCTTTGCCTACCATTCTGTGGTGGGCTTTTTTTATTTACCGGCCCGTTCCCGTAGAAACCGCGTATTAAGTTCCGGGAAACGGCACGGAAATCGAAAGATTTAAGACTGACACTGCACTGAGCGGCATCGCGGCCAGCCAGAGCGGCGCACGACCGGACACCCCGGCGGCATGACTTCCAGCGACGTCAATGCAATTTCCGGCCCGCAAAGGGCCTTGGAGGATTCATGTTCAGGATTCGCGGTCGCCGTTCGGCGACCATTGTCGCGACGGTGGCGGCCCTCGCGGCTCTCACCGCCTGTGGCGCCAAGACCGACGACAGCAGCTCGGCCTCGGCGGCCGGCGCGACCATCGACACCTCCGGATCGTCCATCAAGGTCGGTCTGCTCAACTCGCTCTCCGGCACCATGGCGATCAGCGAGGTGACCGTCCGGGACTCGCTCAAACTGGCGATCGAGGAGATCAACACCGGTGGGGGCGTGCTCGGCAAGCAGATCGAGCCGGTCAGCGAGGACGGCGCGTCGGACTGGCCGACCTTCGCCGAGAAGTCCCAGAAGCTGATCAGCCAGGACAAGGTCGCGGCCGTCTTCGGCTGCTGGACCTCGGCCTCCCGCAAGGCGGTCAAGCCGGTCTTCGAGAAGAACAAGTCCCTGCTGTTCTACCCGGTGCAGTACGAGGGCCTGGAGCAGTCGCCGTACATCTTCTACACCGGCGCCACCACCAACCAGCAGATCGTGCCGGGCCTGGACTACCTGAAGGCGCAGGGCAAGACCTCGCTCTACCTGGTCGGCTCGGACTACGTCTTCCCGCGCACCGCCAACAAGATCATCAAGGCGTACGCCGAGGCCAACGGCATGAAGGTGCTCGGCGAGGACTACGCCCCGCTGGGCTCCACCGAGTTCTCCACGATCGCCAACAAGGTGAAGGCGGCCGGCGCGTCGGCGATCTTCAACACCCTCAACGGCGACAGCAACGTGGCGTTCTTCAAGGAGTACAAGTCGGCCGGGCTGACCGCCGAGAAGATGCCGGTGGTCTCCGTCTCGATCGCCGAGGAAGAGGTCAAGAGCATCGGTACGCAGTACCTGGCCGGCCAGCTGACCGCGTGGAACTACTACCAGACCACCGAGGGCGCGGCGAACGAGAAGTTCGTCAAGGCCTACAAGGCGAAGTACGGCGCGGACAAGCCGACCAGTGACCCGATGGAGGCCGCGTACACCTCGGTCTACCTGTGGAAGGCCATGGTCGAGAAGGCCGGCTCGTTCGACGTCGAGAAGGTCAAGGCGGCCGCGGCGGCCGGCGGGATCACCTACGACGCCCCCGAGGGCAAGGTCACCGTGGACGGCCCGACGCAGCACATCTACAAGACCGCCCGGATCGGCAAGATCGGCGACGACGGCCTGATCAAGGAGGTCTGGAACTCCGGCGAGCCGATCAAGCCGGACCCCTACCTCAAGGGCTACAGCTGGGCGACCGGCCTCTCCTGACCTGCGCGACGGCGGGCCGCTCCGTTCGGGGCGGCCCGCTGGAAGGGGTTCACCGTGACTCTCGTCCTCAGCCAACTCTTCACCGGCATCAGCATCGGCGCGGTGCTGCTGCTCATCGCGCTCGGCCTGTCGCTGACCTTCGGCCAGATGAACGTGATCAACATGGCCCACGGCGAACTCATCATGGCCGGCGCCTACACCGTCTACATGCTCCAGAAGGTGATCGGCGGGGCCGGGTTCTCGCTGCTGGTGGCCCTGCCGGTGGCGTTCGTGGTGGCCGGCCTGATGGGCGTCCTGATCGAGGTCCTGCTGATCCGCCGGCTCTACGCGCGGCCGCTGGACACCCTGCTGGTCACCTGGGGTGTCTCGCTGCTGCTCCAGCAGGCGGCCCGGGACCTGTTCGGCGCGCCGAACGTGCAGACCCGCGCGCCGTCCGCCCTGACCGGCAGCATCCACCTCACCGACGACCTGGCGATCTCCAGCAGCCGGGTGTTCATCCTGGCCCTGGCCCTGATCGCGGTCGCCGCGGTGACCGTCGTGCTGAAGACCACCCCGCTCGGCCGGCGGATCCGCGCCGTGATGCAGAACCGCGACCTGGCCGCCGTCTCCGGGCTGGCCACCGGCCGGGTCGACCGGCTGACCTTCTTCATCGGCTCCGGCCTGGCCGGCATCGCCGGGGTCGCGCTCACCCTGATCGGCCCGATCGGCCCGACGATGGGCACCAACATCATCGTGAACGCGTTCCTGGTGGTCGTGGTCGGCGGCATCGGCCAGCTCAAGGGCACCGTGATCGTGGCGTTCGTGCTCGGCATCGTGCAGTCCATGGTGGAGTACACCACCACGGTCAGCGTGGCCAGCGTGATCGTCTTCGTGGTGATCGTCGCGTTCCTGCAGTGGCGCCCGCAGGGCCTGTTCACCCTCCGGACAAGGAGCCTGGCGTGACAACTCTCCAAGATCCGCCGGTGGCGGTGGAAGCGTCGGCGGCCAAGGCGCCCGGTCGCTTCAACGCCCTGATCGGTTTCGGCCTCGCGGCCGTTGTGCTGTTCGCGCTCGCGCCGGTCGCGCTCGGCGACTTCCGGCTCGGCCTGCTCGCCAAATACCTCTGCCTGGCCATCGTCGCGGTCGGCATCGGCCTCGCCTGGGGCCGCGGCGGCATGCTCACTCTCGGCCAGGGCGTCTTCTTCGGGCTCGGCGGCTACGCGATGGCCATGCACCTCAAGCTGGCCGACGCGGGTCCCGGTGAGCTGCCCGATTTCATGCAATTGTACGGACAGCTCGACGCCTTGCCCTGGTGGTGGAAACCGTTCGCCAACCCGGCCTTCGCGCTGGCCGCCACGGTGCTGCTGCCGATGCTGGTGGCGTTCCTCCTGGGCTTGCTGATCTTCCGGCGCCGGGTCCGCGGAGCGTATTTCGCGATCCTCTCCCAGGCCCTCTGCGCGGCCTTGGCGATCTTCCTGATCGGGCAGCAGGGCACCACCGGCGGCACCAACGGGCTCACCGACATCCAGGGCTTCTTCGGGTACGACCTGAACGACCCGATCAACCGCCGGATGATCTATTTCATCGTGGCGGCGGCCCTGCTCGCGGTGCTCGGCGTCGCCTGGCAGCTGATGCGCAGCCGCTTCGGCGAGCTGCTGGTCGCGGTCCGGGACGGCGAGGAGCGGGTCCGTTTCCTCGGCTACGACCCGGCCAACGTCAAGCTCGTCGCGTACGTCGTCGCGGCCGGCATGGCCGGACTGGCCGGCGCCCTGTTCGTCCCGGCGGTGGGGATCATCTCCCCCGCGATGATCGGTGTCGTGCCGTCGATCGAGTTCGTGATCGGGGTGGCCGTCGGCGGCCGGGCCAGCCTGATCGGCCCGGCGCTCGGCGCGATCGCGGTGGCCTGGGCGAAGACGGCGCTCTCCGAGAAGCTTCCGTCGGCGTGGACGTACTTCGAGGGCCTGCTCTTCATCCTGCCGGTGGTCTTCCTGCCCGGCGGGCTCGCCTCCCTCGCCGTGTACCTGCGCCGGCGCCGCTCCACCAGCACGGAGGTGACGTCATGAGCGGGCTGGTCGTCCGGGACCTGCAGGTGGTGTTCGACGGCTTCGTGGCCGTCGGCGGCGTGGACCTGACCGTGCCGTCCGGTGACGTACGGTTCATCATCGGGCCGAACGGCGCCGGCAAGACCACGCTGATCGACGCGATCACCGGCCTGGCGCGGGCCACCGGCGCGGTCACCTTCGACGAGCACGAGCTGCTCGGCCGCAAGGTGCACAAGATCGCCAGGCTGGGCGTGGGCCGGACGTTCCAGAACTCCACGGTCTTCGAGGAACTCACCGTGCTGCAGAACCTGGACATCGCGGCCGGCTGGAACCGCGGCCCGCTCACCCTGCTGCGCCGCCGCTCGTCGGTGCCGCCCGAGGTGCAGAACGCCCTGGAGACGGTCCGGCTGACCGCGGTGCGCGACCAGCTGGCCGGCACCCTGCCGCACGGGCAGAAACAGTGGCTGGAGATCGGCATGCTGCTGGTGCAGAACGCCAAGCTGTTCCTGCTCGACGAGCCGGTCGCCGGGATGAGCCACGAGGAACGCGACGCCACCGGCGAACTGCTCGGCGAGCTCAGCCGGGAGCACACCGTCGTGGTGATCGAGCACGACATGGACTTCCTGCGGCGCTTCGCCCGGTCCGTCACGGTGATGCACGCCGGGAAGGTCCTCTCCGAGGGCACCGTCGCGCAGGTGCAGGCAGACCCGAAGGTCCAAGAGGTCTATCTCGGACATCCGGTGGAGGCGTGATGCTGCGATTCGAGGACATCCACTGCGGGTACGGCCGGAGCGTCGTCCTGCACGGCGTCTCGCTCACCGTGCCGGCCGACGGGGTCGCGGCGGTCCTGGGCCACAACGGCGCCGGCAAGAGCACCCTGCTACGCGCCGCGGTCGGCCTGCTCAAGCCGCGCTCCGGTGCCATCCTGCTGGACGGCGAGGACATCACCAGGCTCGCGCCGCACGACCGGGTGGCCCGCGGCATGGCCTACGTCCCGCAGGGCCAGCAGAGCTTCCCGCACCTCACCGCGCTGGAGAACCTGCAGCTGGTCGCGGACGGCCGCAAGGACGGCCGGGAGGCCACCGCCGAGGCGCTGGACCTGTTCCCGGCCCTGAAGGAGCTGCTCGGCCGCCGGGCCGGCCTGCTCTCCGGCGGCCAGCGCCAGCAGCTGGCCCTGGCCCGGGCCCTGATCACCCGGCCCCGGCTGCTGCTGCTCGACGAGCCGACCGAGGGCATCCAGCCGTCGGTGGTCGCCGAGATCGAGCAGACCATCCTGGCCCTGGCCGCCCGCGGCGGCCTGTCGGTCCTGCTGGTCGAGCAGCACGTCGGTTTCGCCCTGCGCGCGGCCCAGCAGTACTACGTCCTGGAAGCCGGCCGGGTCACCTCGACCGGCGACGGCGGAACGGACGCCGAGCCGACCGTCCGGCAGGCCCTCACGGTCTGATCCACCAGCCACCGGACCCGGCCCGCCCCGCGCAGAGGCGGACCGGGTTCGAGGCATGTGTAAGTTAGGTAACCGCCTATATACTCCTCGTGAGCGACCCGCCGTCGACCGCTCTGGTGCAAACACGCTTTGGTGCAACTAGGAACGTCACCGCCAACAGTGTCGCCACGACTGGGAGCACCGCTTGCCGGACTACTACTTCTTCCTCAGCTATGCGCGCGGCGACGACCGGGATTCGGTCAAGCAGTTCTTCAACGACCTTTCCGCCGAGGTCCGTTCCTACGCGGGCCTGCCGCCCACCTCGACCGTCGGTTTCCTCGACGTGGAGATGCAGGTCGGCGAGTCGTGGGCGCGGACGCTGATGAGCGCACTCGGCATCTGCCGCACCTTCGTGGCCCTGATCTCCCCGCGCTACCTGATCAGCGAGCCCTGCGGCCGGGAGTGGGCGATCTTCTCGGATCGGCTCAGCCGGCTCGAGGACGGCGATCCCTCGGTCGATCCGCCGCCGCTGATCCCGCTGCTCTGGCTGCCCCCGCCCCGGCTCCCGGCCGCCATCGAGGCCCGGCAGTACCTCAATCACGGCATGCCGGAGGCGTACGGCCGCACCGGCCTGCGGCAGATCATCCGGCTCACCCGGTACCGGGACGACTACCTGGAGATGCTCGCCCGGCTGGCGCAGCAGATCGTCGAGGTCGCCACGTCCGGCCGGCCGGTGCCGACGCATCCGAACCCGCTGCCGTTCGAGCAGGTGCACAGCGCCTTCCACGAGACCGGCGCGGCGCCGGCGCCCGCGGTCAGCCCGGCCGACCTGGTGAAGTTCATCGTCGCCGCGCCGTCCCGGGCCGACCTGGCCGGCCAGCTGCTGCCCGGCGTCGACCGTGACCCGCGGTTCTACGGCGAGCTGCCCGAGCAGTGGGCGCCGTACCGGCCGCATCTCGATGCGCCGATCGCCGACCGGGCCCGGCAGGTGGCGCTGGAGCACCAGTTCCACGCGATGGTGACCGACCTGGACGGCCTGCGGGAGCACCTCGACAGCGACGAGGACACCACCGACTGGATCATCGTGCTCCTCGTCGACCTGTGGGTCACCGGCCTGTCCCGGCACCGGAACGCGCTGGCCCGGTTCGAGGAGGCCGACGACGTGGCGGCGACCTCGGCGGCGGCCTCGGTGCTGGTGCCGGCCGGGCACGACGACGAGCAGACGAACACGTACCTGAGTCAGCTGACCGCGACGCTCGGCCAGGTGTTCGGGCGGCGGATGAGCGCCCGGCTCGACTCGTTCCGGAGCGTGATCATCAGCCCGCAGTCCTTCGACGCCGACCTCGGCGTCGTGCTGGAGCGGTCCCGCAACCGGATGTTCCGCACCAAGACGGTGCAGCATCAGCTCCCGGCCCGGTCCGGCCAGCGGCCGATCCTCCGTGGCCCCTGATCGCTGCGAGGTCCACCCCCGACCGCCGCCACGGCCACCACCAGGGAATGGAGTCCCGACCATGACGCGCTCGCCGCACGACCGCGACTCAGGTCAGATCGTGACTTTCTACTCCTTCAAGGGTGGCACCGGCCGCACCATGGCGGTGGCCAACGTGGCGTGGATCCTGGCCGCCAACGGGCATCGGGTCCTCGCCGTCGACTGGGACCTGGAGTCACCCGGACTGCACCACTACTTCCGGCCGTTCCTGGCGGACAAGAAGCTGCGGCACTCCCGCGGCGTGATCGACATGATCCGGGACTTCGCGGCGGCGGTGGTCGATCCGGCCGCCGATCCCGGCGAACCGGACTGGTACCAGCGCTACGCCGACGTGGAACGCGAGGCGGTGTCGCTGACCTGGAGCTTCCCGGGGCACGGCCTGATCGACCTGCTCCCCGCCGGCCAGCAGAACGCCGCCTACTCCGGCACGGTGAGCACCTTCGACTGGGCGGCGTTCTACGAGCGCCTCGGTGGCGAGGAGTTCCTCCGCGCCCTCCGGGTGAACATGTCCCAGGGGTACGACTACGTGCTGATCGACAGCCGTACCGGGCTCAGCGACTCGGCCGGCATGTGCACGGTCAACCTGCCGGACACCGTGGTCAACTGCTTCACCCTCAACGAGCAGAGCATCGACGGCGCGGCCGCGGTCGCCGAGTCCATCGTGCGGCTCAGCAGTCGCCGCCCGGTCCGGATCCTGCCCGTGCCGATGCGGGTCGAGGACGCCGAGCTGTTCAAGCTCGAGACCGGCCGGGACCACGCGCGGCAGCGGTTCGAGCCGTTCCTGCGACTGGACCCGGATGCCGCGGCCGCGTACTGGGGTGACGTCGAGATCCCGTACAAGCCCTTCTTCGCGTACGAGGAAATCCTGGCCACCTTCGGTGAGCGCGCCCGGCAGGAGCACTCGTTGCTCTCCTCCTTCGAACGCCTGACCGGCATCATCACCGAGAACGCGGTCACCGAACTGCCGCCGATGGACGAGCGCGAGCGGCGCCGCTGGCTGTCCACGTTCGAACGCCAGAAGCCCTCGATCAACCCCCGCACGATGATCAGCTACGCCTCGATCGACCGCACCTGGGCCGACTGGATCGCCGGCGAGCTGGAACAGATCGGCCAGTCGGTCACCCTCCAGGAGATCGAACTGGCCGCGATCTCGTCCGAGCCGGGCACCGACCCGATGCCCGCTGACGGCCCGGCCGCCCGGCTCGTCGTCCTGATCTCCCACGACTACCTGCGCTCGCCGCAGGCCGCGTGGCTCTGGGACCAGGTCGCCGAGCGTGAGTCGGCCGGCGGCAACCTGCTGCGGATCCGCATCGACAACAGCCGGTTGTCCGCACCCTTCACCGAGCCGCACCGGGCCCGGGAGCTGGAGCTTTTCGGCCTCAGCGAGGAGCAGGCCCGGCCGGCCCTGCTGAGCGCCTTCGACCAGCCGCACCTGGAGCCACCCACCGGCGTCGACCGGCAGGCGCAGCGGTCCGCCTCGCGGTTCCCGGCGAACATCCCGCCGGTCTGGAACACCCCGCAGCGGAACCCGACCTTCACCGGCCGGACCCGGCTGCTGGAAGAGCTGCGCGACCGGCTGCTGATCAGTGTCACGGCGACCTCCCCGCAGGCGCTGCACGGGCTCGGCGGCGCCGGCAAGACCCAGATCGCGCTGGAGTACGTCCACCGGTTCGCCGCCAACTACGACATCGTCTGGTGGATCCCGGCCGAGCAGCCCAGCCTGGTCCGCGCCGCCCTGTCGGAGCTCGCCGAGGCACTGGACCTGCCGACCGGGCCGAGCACCGCCGAGACGGTCGACGGCGTGCTCGACGCCCTGCGGCGCGGTGAGCCCTATCGCCGCTGGCTACTGGTCTTCGACAACGCCGACCAACCGGAGGAGATCCGGCAGTACCTCCCGGCCGGGGCCGGGCACATCCTGCTCACCACCCGGAACCTGGCCTGGGGCCGGTACGTCACGGCCACCGAGGTCCCGGTCTTCACCCGGGTGGAGAGCGTCAGCCTGATCCGGCGGCTGGTGCCGGCGATCTCCGAGCCGGACGCGGAAATGATCGCCGGAAAGCTCGGCGACCTACCGCTCGTGATCGAGCAGGCCGCCGCCTGGCTGGCGGCGACCGGCATGCCGGCCAGCGCGTACTCCGAACTGCTCGACACCGAACTCCCCCGCATGCTCCGGGAGAATCCCCCGCCCGGGTACGAGCAGACCCCGGCCGGCACCTGGCGCCTGTCGCTGGAACGCATCCGCGCCGACCTCCCGGCCGCGGCGCGCCTGCTCGAGGTGTGCGCGTTCTTCGCCCCCGAGCCGATCCCGATGCGCCTGCTCTACAGCAGCACGTTCATCGCCCTGCTCCAGCGGCTCGATCCGAGCCTGCAGGACCCGCTGCTGATCGGGCGGCTGGTGCAGGAGATCGGGCGGTACGCCCTGGCCCGTTCCGACACCGGCCAGGGCACCATCGAGATGCACCGGCTGGTGCAGACCGTGGTCCGGTCGGAGATGACACCCGAGGACCGGGAGTCGACCGAGCGGAGCGTGCACGACGTCCTCGCCGCGGCCAATCCGAAGGAACCCGACGAGCCGAAGACCTGGCCCGACTACCGCCTGATCCGCCGGCACCTGGAGCCGACCGGGGTGCTCAACTCCCCGGTGCCCGCCGTCCGGCAGCTGGTCATCGACATGGTGCGCTACCTCTGGCGGATCGGTGACTGGCAGGACAGTCAGGAGCTCGGCGAACGCGCCCTGATCGCGTGGCGGCGCGGCGGCGGGCCGGACGACACCACCACGCTCTGGCTCCGCCTGCACATGGCCAACGCGATCCGCTCCCAGGCCCGGTACGCCGAGACCTACGAGATCGACAACGAGGTGCACGAGCTGCTGCTGGGATCGGTCGGGCAGGAGCATCCGTACGTCGTGATGAGCATCAGCGGGCTCGCCGCCGACCTCAAAGGACTGGGCCGGTACCAGGAGTCGCTGGCCCTCGACGACCAGGCGCTCTCGCTGGCGATCAGGGTGCTCGGCGCGGAGGCGCCCCGGACCATCTTCGCGATGAGCAACAAGGCGCTGTCGCTGCGGTTCATCGGTGACTTCCGGCAGGCGACCGAGCTCGACGAGACGGCCTACCAGCTGTCCAGCAAGATCGGGCTGCACCGGCCGTACGCGCTCCGGGTGGGTGCCAGCCTCGGCCGCGACTATCGGGACCTGGGCCGGTTCACCGACGCGCAGCGACTGCTGCGGCAGGTCATGCTCCGGTCGACGGACGTGAACGGGCCGGCACACGAGCTGACGCTGATCATCGCGCGGATCCTCGCCGTGACCCTGCGCAAACTCGGCGAGCTGAGCAAGTCACACGACCTGACCCGGGACATCAAGCCCAAGCTCGAACGGCGTCTGGGCCGCAACCACCCCGAGGCGCTCGCCTGCCTGAACGACCTGGCCAACATCCAGTCCGCGCTGGGCGACGACCGGGCCGCCCAGGCGACCGCGGAGAGCGCCCTGCGCCAGTACGACGCGAGGTTCGGGCCGGACCACCCGTCGACCCTGGCCTGCCGGAACAACGTCGCGATCTTCACGCGCAAGCTCGGGAACCACGAACACGCCCGGGCGATCAGCGAGGAGGTCATCGACCGGTTCCGGATCATGCTCGGCCCGGACCACCCGTACACGCTGGCCTGCCTGGTCAACCGGGGCAACGAGCTGTTCGACGGCGGCGACCTGCCGGGCGCGCGGGCCAACGACCGGGACGTGTACGAACGCCTCGCCTCCTCGCTCGGGCCGAAACATCCCGACACCCTGGCCGCGATGAGCAATCTGGCGATCACGCTGGCCGCCCTCGACGAGCAGGTCGAAGCGCGACGGCTGCGGCAGGACGCGCACAACCTGTTCCGCGAGACGCTCGGACCCGATCACCCGAACACCGGCGCCCCGATCGAGGAACGCCGCCTCAACTGCGACATCGACCCGCCGTCGCTATGAGCTCCGCGCCGACGCCAGCCGGGCACGGTTCAGGTCCGGGGAGATCCGGCTGCTGATGTGGTCGATCAGTTTTTGCTGGTCGGCGCAGTAGACGGTGGGGTTCGCGAAGCCGTTCTCGGCGCGGTGGCGGTGGGCGTAGAGGCCGCCGCCGCAGATCTGGACCAGGCGGCAGCCGCGGCAGGTGGCGCAGAGCGCGGAGACGCCGTCGCGCTGGGCCCGGATCGCCGGGTGCCGGAGCGCCTCGTCCAGACTGTTGTCGAAAACGGTCAGCCCGGTGGCGGCTGCGCCCTCGCCGACGGTCTTCAGCGCGTCGCTCTGTTCGATCGTGCCGTCGGTCTCGATCGTCACGTAGTCGATCGGGGTCAGCCCGACCGACTCGGCCCGGCTCACGCCTCCGACCAGCAGGGACATGATGGAACTGAACAGCCGGACGTCGGTACGGTAGGACGGCGAGCGGTACCAGCGGTCGAAGATCGGGATGAGCCAGTCGGCGTAGGGGGTGCTCGAGGCGTCCGCCGTGCGCAGCGGTGGCGGCGTCGTCCAGTTGCCGTGCGGCAGGAGCAGGTCGATCCGGGGCGGGTCGAAGGCCAGCAATCCCTCGTAGACCTCGATCGGATCCTCACGGACGTCGATCGTGCAGAGCAGGCCGCGGTACAGGTGCCGGTAGCGATCCTGGCCCAGCCGGTGCAGGCCGGCCGCGACCCTGTCGTAGCTGCCGCCGCCGTGGGCGAAGCGCCGGTGCCGGTCGTTGACGGCCCGCGGGCCGTCCAGGCTGACCCCGACGCCGACCTGTTCCTCGGCCAGCATGTCCAGCATCGGCGGGTCCAGCAGCAGGCCGTTGGTCTGGACGGCGAACTCCAGGCGCGTGGTGCCACCGGCCGACGCGCGGACCGTGCGCACCACGCCACGGACGACCTCCGCGCCGGCGAGCAAGGGCTCTCCGCCGTGCAGGACGACAGCCGCTTCGGCGGGGCGCCAGGTGCGAAGATGGTCGCCGATCCGGGCGGCGGCGGCCGCCACCGTCTCCGGTGCCATCACCCGGGGACGTTCACGCCAGGACTGATCAGCGTGTTCGTAGACGTAACAATAGTCGCAGGCCAGATTGCACCGACTGTGTAGCTTCAGGAGAAACTGCCGGAACGGCGACACATCCGGGGCGACGGGCATTCAGCTGACGAAATTGTTGAAGGATCGTCCCGGACGCGATTCACCACTGCGGGCCTGGACGAGAACTGCCATGAGAACCGGATTCTCCACGGCCTCAAGATCAAATTCTGCCCACCGGATGGGAGCGATCGGGATGACGCGCGCATCCAGATCCACGTCAGGTTCCATGCCAGCCCTTCACTGCACCCTCAGCCGAAAACGCGGGCCGAGCCTAGCGCACCGAAGGCTTGACACCATCGCCCGGTCCTGCGTGTCGACTAAGATCATCAGTACCGGGGGCGCCCCGCTGGGTAATCGCTAAATCACGCGTCGTGAATGCTCACGGAAACGGTTTGTAGAGCCCGAGATCACGGTGCGTGCGAAAATAGATCCGCGTTTCTCCAGTTATTCCCATTCACACCTTTCACGTCTTCGATGTCGCGTCATGTGACCACTCATGATTCAGCTGTCGGCCGGCTCGAGATCGATGAAGCTCCGGCCGCCGGTCCGCAACGCGATCACCTGCGGATGCTTCTCGTCGAACATGTCACCGGCGATCCGCAGCGCCTCCTCGCGGAGCGCCTCACCACCGACCCGGTCACCGGTGGCCAGCCGGCTGGCCACCAGGTTCGCGGTCGCCGCCAGCACCGCCGGATGGGTCCGGCTGTGCAGCTTCTCCCGCAAGCCGGCTAGACAAGTGACATCCAACTCCAGCGCGCCCTGGATGTCACCGGATGCGAACAGCGCACTCGCCACGTTCATCCGACAGATGGACACGTACGGGTGCGACGCGGACAGTTTCCCCTCGAGAGCGGCATACGTCCGGGTGAGCGGCTCGGTCGCGTCCTGCACCCGGCCGTCGGCCAGCTCGAGGACCGCGAGGTCGTTCGCCACCATCAGACTCGCCGGGTGCGACGCACCGAGGATCCGGCTGTACGCGGCCAGCACCTCGGCGGCGGCGGCCCGGGCCTCGGCGTGGTCACCCTGCGCCGACTGGATGGTGGCGATCTCGAGCTTGCACGACTGGGTGAACAGATGATCAGCGCCAGTCGTCCGACCGAACGCCGCCAGCGACCTCTCGGCCAGCTCACGGGCCTCGCTCAGGTGACCGAGCCGCCGCAGGGTGATCGCGAGTTCCTTCTGCGTCAGCAGCAGATAGGAGTCCGCTTCGTCGAGCGCGTTCCGGCAGGTGGCCAGGGTCTCCCGCAGCACGCTCTCCGACCTGGTCAGGTCACCGTCCGCGCGCAGGAACCGGCCCAGGTTGCAGCGCCACAGCAGCGTCCACCGCGCGGTCGGGCCGAGCAGCGTCTCGGCGGACGCGGCCACCTGCTCGCTGATCTCCCGGGACCGCCCGAAGTCACCGGCCTGCATGAGCCAGAGCGCGAAGTTGTTCCTGGCCGCGAGGGTCCGGCGGTGGTTGTCACCCACCGTGGTCTGCCAGTGCACCAGGACCTGCTCGCCGATCTCCACCGCACGCTGGTACTGCCCCAGGCCCGCGTACGCCTGGGCGGCGCCGCTGAGCGCGATCAGGGCGTACGGATAGGTCTGCCCCCGCTGCTCGATCATCCGGCGCGCGGCGTCCTCCTGGACCTCCAGCGCGGCCTGGTACTCGCCGTGCGCCTCGAGGACGTTCCCCAGCTCGCTGCGCATCCGCAGCAGCGAGAGGTGCTCGGCGCCGAGACGGCTCTCCCACGTGCCGATCGCCCGGTCGGCGAGCCGGCGCGCACCGGTCAGGTCGCCGCGGTACCGCAGGTAACGCACCATGTCGACGGTGAGCTGGTGCACCTCCGGATCCTCGGAGTCGAGCGCGCCCGAGGGTTCCAGGTGAGTCAGAATCCCCTGGTACGTCGGCCAACTGGGCTGGTCGGAAGGATCGCCTCGCTGGGCCTTCGCCAGGATCACGTGTACCTGCTCCCGCCTGCGCCTCTGTTCGTCAACGGAGAGGTCGCTGATAATGACACTTTGCACCAGCCGGTGCATGCGAAGTGCCTGAATCGCTGAATCGACACGAGCCAGACCGAACCGGCTCGCCTCCCGCACCAACGAGTTGCGCATCAGTTGGTCGCGGAACATCGGGTCGAAGACCGCGAGCGCGTCCGCCATACCCGGGCTGTCCAGCAGAATCGTGGGAATCGGCTCCGGCGCCAGGACGGCCAGCAGCTCGACCAGGTAGGCCGCGGCCGGGTTCGCCTGCCGCAGGCGTCCCTGTGACAGCCGCCAGGTCTCGGCGGCCGGGTGCCGATAGCCCGGTGGTGGTGGCTCGTTGAGGATCCGGGGCAGCTGCTCGTCGAGAAGATCCAGATATCTCCGCGCGGACATCCCGGTGGTGGCCAGCCAGGCGGCCGCCTGCTCCACCGCCAGCGGGAGATCACCCAGCTTGCCGGCGATCTCGTCGGCGTCCGCGCCGGACAGGCCCTTGACCCGCCGGGTCAGCAGCGCCCGGCTCTCCGAGCGGTCGAAGACGTTGATGTCCAGGGTCCACGCGGTGCGGGACCATTCCTGCCCGGGCGTCGTCACGACGACGTCGCCGGCGCCGGTCGGCAGGAACCGCCGGATCTGCTCCGGGTCCTCGGTGTTGTCGAAGATGACGATCCAGTTCGACGACGGGCTGCCCAGCCGCAGCGCCTCCAGCACCGCGGCCGCCTCCTCGTCGGCCCGGCCGGACCCGGCGATCGGCAGGCCGAGCTCCCGGGCCAGGTCGGCCAGCGCGGTGACGACGAGCGCCGGCTGGTCGGCCGAGATCCACCAGACGATGTCGTAGTCGGCGTTGAACCGGTGCACGTACTCGATGGCGATCTGGGTCTTCCCGACGCCGCCGATCCCCTGCAGGACCACCGGACCGGTCTGCGCCGTGCTCGCGTTGAGCTGCTCGCGCAGAGACTCCAGGGTGGCGTCACGCCCGGTGAATCCGTGGTTCCGGGCCGGCGCGCGCCAGACCCGGGCCGGCTCGAACGGGAACCGCGGGTGCGGGCCGCCGGAGATGCCGAGATGACCGACCCCCGCGTCGCGGATGTCGAGCCGGGCCAGCAGCGAGTCGCGTGCCGCCCGCTCCGGGACGTTGAACATGTCCACCGGCTCACGGTCGGCGAACGGTTCCGGCGGGCGGACGCCGTCCACCCGGACCGGCACGAGGAACCGGCCGTGACCGGGGATGTCGCGCCGGACGGTCAGCCGCCACCAGCTCTCCAGCTGCGGCACCCGGACCGATTCCTGGGAGAGCAGGACGACCGCGCAGTCCGCCCGGGCCAGGGCCTCGGCCGCGTCCACCGGTGCGTTGACGTCCTGCAGGACGCTGCGCTGCCCGGCCAGCCGGAGCTGATAGGCGATCCACTCGGCCCAGATCCGGTCACGCGGGGTGTAGCAGATCAGGGCGGGGCCGGGGCTCACCGCGCCGCGCTGCTCGAACTCGGAGAGCCAGCCGAGCCGGATGGCCTCGGAGATCTCGCCCAGCTCACACTTCTCGCCGACCAGCTCGCCGGCCAGCCGTTCGTACGCGGCCAGCAGGTCGTTCTCCTGGTAGGGGCGGTCGCCGAAGGTGGCGAGCGTTTCCTCGTACGCGTAGAACGGCTTGTAGGGCTGCTCGACCTGGCCCCAGTACTTGCTCGGATCGGCGTACCCCAGCGTCGCCACGAACTCGCGGAACTGCTGCTGGGCCAGCGCACGGCGCCGGTTGAGCTTGGCGGTCTCGCCGTCCTCCACCCGGCTCGGCACCGGGAAGATCCGGATGCTGGGCCGCAGCCGGCGGATGGTGTTCGCCACCGCGAGCGCGCCCTCGATGCTCTGGTTGTTGTACGCGAAGCAGTTGACCACGGCGTCCGGCAGCGTGACGGTGCAGATGCCGGCGTTGTCGCTCAGCCCGGTCCGGCTGTCGATCAGCACCACGTCGTAGTGGCTGCGCATGTTCTCGGCCAGGTGGTGCAGGAACTCCTCGCCGTTCAGCCGGGTGTAGAACGACTCCCAGTCGAAGTTGCTGACCGTGTGCGAGTACTCGGGCACCTGCTGGCCGGACGGGACGAAGTCGATCGATCCACCCCGGGGGAACTCGTAGCGCTCGAGGGACGTCGCGTACTCCTGGATCCGGGCGAGCTGCCGGATCTCCTCCGGCCGCAGGCTCTCGCCGCGGGCCGCCGCCTCACCGGCCCGCTGCTCGAACCGGGTGATCGCGTCGATGACACCGGGCGACTGGCGAAGATCGCGGTCGGCCAGGAACGGCGCGTAGTAGCGGTGCAGGCCGGGCGACTCGAGGTCCCAGTCCACAGTGAGCACCCGCCGACCGGTGCTGGCCAGGATCCACGCGACGTTGGCCAGCGACATGGTCCGGCCGACGCCACCCTTGAACGAGTAGAACGTGATGATCTGGCCGTTCCGCAGCGTCATGTGGTCCCTCCCCCAGTTCGGTGTTCCGCGCAGCTCGCCGGGGCCCTGGTCACGGGCCCTCCAGCACCGGACGTCGCGCCCCGGCCCGGGACGGGTCCGGCCGCTGCTCCCCCCAGCCCCGCCGGTACGCCCGCCGCTGCGCCGCCGCGATCGCCACCGAGAGGTCGGCGTCGAAGTCGTCGGGCGACTCGACGCCGATCCGCAGCAGCGAGTCGTGCCAGGACGACCGGCCGGGAAAACGTTTGAGCACCTCACTGCGGAGTTCGACGCGGCGGGCCGACGTCTCCACGTCGTCCGAGCTGGCCGGCACGAGCACCGCAACGGCCTCCTCGTCCTGCCGCCCGATCTCCCGCAGCGCCGGTTCCAGATCGTCCAGCCGGGCCGCCCACGCGTCGACGAGCAGCACCAGGATGTCGCGCCGCAGCCCCGCACGCAGCCGCTCGGCCACCGACTCGATCGGGACGACCTCGGACTGCAGGCGCCGGTCGGAGACGATCCCGCACGCGCGCGCCGCCAGCGACTGCGGCGCGACCGGCTGATACGGCGCCCAGTCCTCCCGCCGCAGGCCGTAGAACCGCAGGTCGCCGCGGATCGCCCGCATCTGCTCCCGGGTGCCGGCCGCGACCACGACGTAGACCTTCGTCGACCGCCCGGCCACGCCGTGCCGGTGTCTCCGACGATCGAACGGGTTCACCGCGGCGTCCGGGTCGGTACCGGCCGGCGCCGGCGGCAGGCGATGGGCGTGGGCCGCCTCGACCACCCGATGGGCCAGCGAGGCGACGAAGGCCGCGTACGCCGCCCGGTGCGAGCGCAGCCGCATCATGATCCGGAGGTCGTCGCCGTTGGGAGTCCGCAAGGGACGGACCTTGAGGTCCGGTTCGTGGAACACGTCCTCGGGAAGGCCGTCGGCGGCCCAGAGCACCGGGATCAACGAGTCGGCGCCGCGCCCGTTGTCCGAGCCGTCGCCGTGGATCCGGTCGACGAAGACTCCCCAGTACCGGCCGCACCGCTCACTGGCCAGATACTTCGACGAGCACAGGGCCACGAAGGTCTGGCAGTCGCTGAGCGCGGTCCGGGCGTCGACCGGCCAGCTGCCGGCACCGCTGTCGTCCAGATAGCCGACGACCTGCTGGGGTTCCGCTCCGATCCGCCGGATGATCTCCGCGGACAGGTCTTGGTACAACCGGTGGACGAAGATGTCGTCCTCGTCAGGCGCGTAGCTCAGAAAGAAATACAGCATCCGGCCTCCCGACGGCCACCAACGGGCCCAGCGGTCGCGAGAGGAATCCCGCGCAGGAGGCATCGGCGGCCTCTGGGCCGGCAGGCTGCCAGATGTAGGCGACCCGCCCGGTGAGGGCTTTGTGTCATTAGTACCGCACAGGGCACCTGAGGGGTACCCCGCAGCGGGTTTCAAGTCCGACAAGAGGACCCGGCGAGGGCGGGACGGACATTTATCGGACTCACTTTCCGGCGGATGGCGGCGGCAGGTCCGCGGCCAGCCGCCGGGCCGCGTGCCGGATGATCGCGGCCAGGTCGGCGCAGTACACCGACCGGTTGCCGAATCCGTTGCGGGTGCTGAACCGGTGGGCGTACAGGCCGCCGCCGCACACCTGGACCAACGGGCAGCGCCGGCACTCGGCGCCCAGCGCGGCCAGACCGGCCTGGCGGGCCCGGGCGCCCGGATGGTCCAGGTACTCGTCGAAGGAGTTCCACCGGACGTGCAGGCCGGTGGCGGGCGCGCCGGGCGCGACCGTCTTCAGCACGTCACCCTGTTCGAGGCTGCCGTCGGTCTCGACGGTGACCAGGTCGACCTGCCCGAGGCCGAGCCCCTCGGCACCACCCGGCCCGCCGAGCAGCAGCGAGACCAGTGACTCGAAGAGCCGCACCCGGGTCTGCGGCGCCGGCGACTCGTACCACCTGTCGAAGATCGGGATCAGCCAGTCGGCGTAGGGCGTGCGGTCCTGGTCCGGGCCCCGATGCGGAGGGGGCCGGTCCCAGGTGCCGTGCGGCAGCAGGAAGTCGATCTCGGGCGGGTCGAAGGTGAGCAGATGGTGATAGACCTCGAGGGGGTCGTTCGCCACGTCCACCGCGCACAGGATGCCGCCGAAGAGCGGCCGGTGCCGGGCCTCGTTGAGGCGGCGCAGCGCCCGGGCCGCGCCGGCGTGACTGCCGCGGCCGTCGGCGAACCGCCGGTGCCGGTCGTTGGCCGCCGCCGGGCCGTCGAGGCTGACACCCACCCGGATCCGGTGGGCCGCGAAGAGTTCCAGGAACCTGTCGGTCAGGAGCAGGCCGTTGGTCTGCAGGCCGAACGCGACCTTCGTGTGGCTGGTGACCGCGGCCCGCACCGTACGGACCAGGTAGTCGATCACGTCCGGGCCGGCCAGCAGCGGTTCACCACCGTGCAGGATGACCGAGAGGAACGGCAGGTCGTGCTTGCCCGCGTGCTCGGCTATCCGGGCCGCGGCCAGGTCGATCGTCGCCCGGGACATCACCCGGGGGCGGTCACGCCAGCTCTGATCCGCGTGCTGGTAGACGTAGCAGTAGTCGCAGGCGATGTTGCATCTGCTGTGGACCTTCAGGAGAACCTGGCGTACCGGCGCCGATGCCGGGCCCAGGAGCTCGTCCACCCATCACCCCGACGTGTCGTCGAGGTGCTGCCCGTTGGCGAAATTGCTGAAGGCGCTCGGATGCCGCGTCCCGTCGACCGCGAACCGGACGGCTGGTCGGCGAGCGGTCAGGTGATGGAGCCGCGCAGGGTCCTGCCCCACTGACTGAAGATCGGCGATCGGAACTTCCCGCTTACGTGCCATGCCGCAAACCTCGCATCGACGAGACGTGATCTTGCGGGGCGGAGGCCACCGGTGACGTTATCGTAGAGCGTCGATACGGGTACGTACAGTAGTCGCCACCGGGGACTATCCGGGTGGCACACGATGGGTGGTCAGCCAGTCGCGGGCGAAGCCGACCGCCGCGGGGAGGGACAGCAGCCGGGCGGCGGCCGAGCCGACCGGGCCGGTGGTCACCGCCCCGGTGCGCTCCAGATCCGCGCCGAGCTCGGCGAAGTCTCCCGCGTTCAGCAGCACCCCGCGGTACGGGACCCAGGCGCGGCCCGCCGGGGTGGTCATCACGCAGGCGTTGTCGCGGGGCGTGCGCCAGGGCAGCCGGTACTCGGCCAGGTGGAAGGCCGTGCAGCTCGCGAACCCCACGCCCAGCAGGACGATCCGGGCGCCGGCCGCTTCCAGGGCGGCCAGCGGGGACTCCTCACCCAGCTCGCTGGGCAGGTCGTGCCGGCTCGTCAGCTCGGCCGCCCGGGCGCCGATCGCCGCGAACGACGTCTGCGGGTGCGGGCTGCGGTGCGCGCCCGGCCAGCACCGCACCGTCTCGGCGATGGCCCCCAGTGACCGGCACGAGGTCAGAGCCGGATCGTACGGCGGCAGACTGTCCCGGATCAGCGGCAACCAGGCCACCGGGATCTCCGGGCCGGCCCAGCGCGCCGGGTCCCGGTTCTCGGTGGCGAACGCGGGCACCACCAGCGTGCCGGCCGGCCCGAGCACGTCGAGGAAGGCCTGTACGACGGCGACCGCCCCGCCGCACACCCAGCCCAGCGAGCTCAGCGAGGAGTGCAGCAGCACCGTCTCCCCCGCGCCGAGGCCGAGGGCGCGCAGGTCCCCGGCCAGCGAGGCGCGGGTGCGCGGGCCGGCGTCCACGCAGTCCACAAGATCCACTGACCCTCCTGGCACTGATCGGAACGTCCGGGTCCTTATGTAGCACGGATGAGTGGCGCTGATCACTCCGCGGTCACCTGCCGCGCCGGCGGGCGGCGCGGGGATGAGGCTGTCCGGTGGAGGTCCTGAGAACAATGTGTGCCGCCTGCGGTCAGAACACGCACGTCCCGAAACCGGAGTCACCACGGCGGTTCGCCGCGCTGCGCAACCCGGACTGCCGGCCCTACCTCTTCGGTGCGGCGCTGGCCATGATGGCCGACAACATCGAACACGTGATCACCTACTGGGTGCTGTGGGAGAAGTTCCACTCGTCGGCGCTGGCCGGCTTCCAGGTGATCAGCCACTGGGTGCCGTTCCTGTTCCTGTCGGTCTTCTTCGGCGGCCTGGCCGACCGGTACGACTGCCGGCGGGTGATCCAGTTCGCGCAGGTGCTGTTCATGCTGGTCTCGGCGGCCTGGGGCGTGCTCTTCCTGACCGGCACGCTGCAGGTCTGGCACGCCTGCGTGCTGCTGGTGCTGCACGGTGTCGCGGGTGCCCTGTGGGGTCCCGGCGAGCAGCTGATGCTGCACGACTTCGTCGGCGACGAGGAGTTGCCCAGCGCCGTGCGGCTCAACGCCACGTTCCGCAGTCTCGGGGTGCTGTTCGGGCCGGCGGTCGGCTCGGCGCTGCTGCTCGGGCTCGGGCCGACCTGGGGCATCTTCGCGAACATCGCCTTCTACCTGCCGCTCACCCTGTTCCTGTTCCGCACGAAGTTCACCGGGCACACCCGGGACGGCGGGGTGCCCCGGAAGCGGGTCGGGATCATGGACTCGGTCCGGGTGCTCCGCGAGGTGCGCGCCGATCACACCCTGGTCAGCATGATCATCCTGGGCGGGCTGGGCTCGTTCTTCGTCGGCGCCTCGCTGCAGTCCGCGATGCCGCTCTTCGCCCAGGACCTGGGCAGCGGGGACGCCGGCACGGCGTACGGGATCCTGCTCTTCGCCAACGGCGTCGGCGGCGTGGTCGGCGGCCTGGTCCTGGAGGCCACCGGATGGATCCGGCCCACGGTGCTCTCCGCGGTGATCAGCACCGGGCTGTACGGCCTGTTCACGCTCTGCTTCGCGGTCACTCCGAGCTACCCGATCGCGGTGCTGCTGCTGGTCGCGGGCGGGGTGGCCAACCTGGCGTCGATGTCGGTGGGCCAGACCGTGGTGCAGCTGATGGCACCGCCCGCGGACCGGGGCCGGGTGATCGGGGTGTACGGCATGTCCGCGAACGGCCTGCGCTTCGGCAGCGGCATCACGGTCGGGCTGTTCGGCGCGGTGGTCGGCATCCACTGGTCGCTGGGGTTGAGCGCGGCCGCGCTCTGCGTCGGCACGGTGCTCGCGGGACTCTGGGCGCGGTCGTCCGCTCCGGAGTCGCCCGCGCCGGAGAAGACGATTACCAGCTGAACCGTTCCGGGTAGGTGATCGCGGCCAGCTCGTTCTGGCCCTCCAGGTTGGGGTGGAAGTAGTCGAACGTGTTCACCAGGTCGAGGGTGAACCGCAGGTCGTGCACCTGCCCGCCGTCCCACCGGCACCGGCTGCCGTACGCCTTGCAGGCCTGGCGCAGCTCGTCGTCGTACGCGTCGATCCGGTCCCGCACCGCGCGCCGGCGCTCGTTGTCGGCGCGCGCCGTGGACGCCGGGTCGGCCAGCATCGACGGGCAGACCCCGCCGCTGCTCCACACCCGGAGCGCCTGCTCGTCGTCCCGGCCCACCTGCCACAGCCGGTACAGGTCCGGGATGCTGGCCACCAGCACCCGGGCCTTGGGCAGGCCCTTCTTCAGCGTGGCCAGCCCGCGGTCCACCTCGTCGCGGAACCTCGCCACCGAGGTCATGTCCCGGAGCCGGCCGGAGCAGGCGTCGTTCGCGCCGATCAGCACGGTCACGTACTGCACCTTCGCGTCGACCGCCCGGGCCGCCTGGCCGGCGAGCGCGTCCGCTTCCGCGCCGGGCTCGGCGAAGTTGTGCACGTGGCCCTTGATCTTCGAGTTCTCGGCCAGGATCCGCTGGTAGTGGCTGTCCACGCCGCGGGCGGTGCCGGCCGCCCAGGAGTTCCGGCTGCACGCGACGTAGGCCAGGCAGCTGCCGACGCCGGCGGTGATCGAGTCGCCGAGCGCCGCCATCGACGCCGGGTAGCCGGTCGACGGCGCGACCGTCCGGCTCCGGCTCGGCGTGGGCTCCGGGTCGGCCGCGCCGGCGCCACCCTCGCAGGCCAGCGCGAAGACCCCGAGCAGCGCCAGGACGGCGACCTGCCAGCGACGCGGCATCTTCCCCCGATTCAGCCGGAAGCAACGACTCCGGCACGATATGCCACCCGCGCTCCCCCGGTCGCGGTACGGAACGGTTTGGCACGGACCACCCACGGACATCGCCCGGAGGGCTTCGCGTCCTGGACGCGCCAGCGGCCAGCGAAGCCCGCAGGGTCCCGGCGGGAGCGGCGGTCCGCACCCCGGCGGACGCACGACATCGATGGTCTGATTTTGATCTTGAAGGATGCATGACTGCAAGATGAACCATCTGCTGAGAGAAGTTACGTTCTAGTTGCAAGGTCTTGCAGAATGCCGTCAGATCCCTAGGCTGACACGTGCCCAAAGTCCGAAAAGGACACTTCTGAACCTCGGGAGAAGCATGCGTTCGCTCAGCAAGGTCCTGCTCGCTCTGCTCGTCGGGCTCGCCGGGATGCTGGCCGTGACCGGCCCGGCCGCCGCGGCGTCCGCCACACCGCAGCGGCTCGGCAGCCTCGACCTCGGCGCCTACTGCCGCTCGATCGGATACGCCGACGCCGCCCTCACCGGCGTGACCGCTTATGACTGGCACTGCACCGGCAGCGACGGTGCCACGCACGACCTGACCTTCGAGGCGGCCTGCCGCTGGACCTACGGCACCGGCGCCGTGGACCGGATCGCCGGCTTCCGTGACCCGGCCTCGGTCAGCTGCTGGCGCGTCACGTCCACAGTGGTCACCCCGCCGATCGACGACTACTGCACCTCGACCGGCCACAGCGCATCCGCCCTGCTCGGCACGACCGTCTACGACTGGCACTGCGTCAACTACAGCCGGGTCGACCCGGTCTACTTCGACGTCAGCCTGCCCGAGGTCTGCAAGCACACGGCCGGCGCCACGGCGATCGACCGCTTCCGCGACTTCTACGACGCCAACTCCTGGGAGTGCCGGATCTAAGGCAGCAGAACCGGCCCGGGGTCGCGCGCCGCGTGCGACTCCGGGTCCGCCTCGTCCGATTTTGTACGGCGGGAAGCGTCGCGTGTCAGGTTGTCCGGCGCTCGCTCCGGCGGGGTGTCGTCCCGTGGCGTCTCCTCCTGCGGCGCCCTGGCCCGCGGTGCCGTTCCGCGCGGAGTGTCCGGTGTCGGCGTCGCCAGCCTCGAGCGCAGACAACCGGCAAGCGGCCGCTCGACCAGCCGGTGCAACAGCCAGGCAGCGACCAGCATGACGGCCACCGTGATCATCAGCGTCAGATAGCGCGGCCGCAGGTCCCGCATCTGGTGGATCAGCACCCAGCCGATCTTCTCGTGCAGCAGGTAGAACGGGTAGGTGAGCAGGCCCGCGGTGGTCAGCCAGCCCCAGGTGACCCGGCGGAACCAGCCCAGCGCCACCCCCGCCATCAGCACGTAGAAGACCGTGACCAGCAGGACACCGGCCGTCGCGGACATCGGGCGCGGCATCGGCCGGTTCACCAGCAGGACCATGTCATACGTGTTGTGCTGGGCGATCAGCCAGGAGAAGCCGACCAGGCCCCAGAACTTCAGGTCCGAGCCGAACTTGTGGATCAGGAAGAACCCGATGCCGCCGGCGAAGAACGCCGCGTAGTCCGGCATGACGATCGTGCTGAGCAGCGGTGACTCCGCCTCGACCGCGTAGGTCGCGACGATCAGCCAGCCGTACCCGAAGACCAGCACCCGGCGGGTGGTCAGCCCCCACCACACCAGGAACGCGAAGAGCAGATAGAAACGCGCCTCCACCCAGAGCGTCCAGTAGACCCCCTCCACCTGCGGCACACCCAGCGGCTTCGGCAGCATGGTGAGGTTGGTCAGGATCTCGCTCCAGTTCGCGGTGAGCGGGCGGGGCTCGCTCCAGATCGCGGTCACCGCGACGGTGATCAGCACGGCCGCCCAGTAGGCCGGGAAGAGGCGAACGATCCGGGACCGGGCGAACGCGCCGGCATCCCGCCCCCAGCTGCTCATGCAGATGACGAACCCGCTGATCAGGAAGAACAACTCGACGCCGAGCCAGCCGTAGGACGCGATCCGGCTCAGATCCGGGAACGCGTAGACGGTCGACGGCACGTCCCACACGCTCGCGACCCGGGGCAGGCCGGCGTAGTGGTACAGCACCACCATCAGCGCGGCGACCAGCCGGAGACCGTCCAGAAACGCCATCCGCCCCCTGACCGGCGGACCGGGCGGCTCAGCATGCGACATGGCCGCAGAGACTACCGGCCCACAGCCGATCCACAGCCCGGGGTCAGGGGGCGTAGCCGCGCAGGATGAAGGTGATGGTCTCGGTGAGGCCCAGTTCGACCTGGTCGGGGGTGAAGCCGCCGCTCAGTGCCAGGTCGGTCATGCCCTGCAGGACCGCGGCCAGGGGCACGGCGAGCGGGATCATCGGGCCGGCGCGGACCTCGCCGCGGCGCTGCCCGTCCTCGAGCAGGCCGGTGGCCATGATCATCAGCCGGTGCGTGGACGCGATCAGCTCCGCCGGGGCGGAGGGTTCGTGCTTGCGCGAGAACATCAGCTCGAGCATGGCCGGATTGCCGATCGCAAAAGCCACATAGGTACGGGTGAGCACGGACAGCCGCTCGGCGAACGTCGCGCCGGTCTGCTCCAGCGCACCGGTCAGCACGGTGATCAGCCGGTCGAAGCCCTCGATCGCCAGCGCGTCCAGCAGGGCCTGCTTGGTCTTGAAGTGCCGGCTCGGCGCGGCCGGGCTGACCCCCGCCTCCCGGGCCAGCTCCCGCAGCGACAGCTCGGCCGGCCCGCGCTCACGCAGGGTGTCCTCGGCGAGGACGAGCAGGGCGGCGCGCAGGTCCCCGTGATGGTAAGGGCGGGTCTTCATGGCACCAGCCTACCGTGATGTATTCGACGAACACATTGTGAGCGTTGCCTACATTGTTATCACCGATTACATTGGTGGCATGCCTGCGAAGAGCTCCTCCCCGGCCCCGTCCAACATCGCCGCGCAGATGGGCGCGAAGCCGACCGGGGCTCGCCTCGCCCGCGTCGAGGCCTCACCCCAGTTCTCCGGCGGCAAGTTCCGCAACAACGTGCCCACTACCTCCGGCCTGTCGCTCACCGACATCCCGAAGGTCGCCACGGCCGTGTTCACCGGCACCGCGGCCCGCCGCCCGAAGCAAGCCATCCCGCTGGTCGCCGCGCCGGCCACCGAGCCGGAAGCGGACCCGCGGGGCCTGCACGTCACCTGGTACGGCCACTCCACCGCGCTGATCGAGATCGAGGGCAAACGGGTCCTGGTCGACCCGGTGTGGAGCGACCGCTGCTCACCCTCCCAGCTCGCCGGTCCCCGGCGGCTGCACGAGCCGCCGGTGCCGCTGCACGAGCTGCCCCGGATCGACGCCGTGGTGATCTCGCACGACCACTACGACCACCTCGACATGGCGACCGTCCAGCACCTGTCCGGACTGCACCCGGCGATCTTCGTGGTGCCGCTCGGCGTGGGCGCGCACCTGGAGCGGTGGGGCGTGCCGGCCGCCCGGATCGCCGAACTCGACTGGAACGAGAGCACCCGGGTCGCCGGTCTCGAGCTGATCGCGACCCCGGCCCGGCACTTCTCCGGGCGCGGGTTCAGCCGCGACGGCACCCTCTGGGCCAGCTGGGTGATCAAGGGCGAAAGCCGCCGGGTGTTCTACTCCGGCGACACCGGATACTTCACCGGCTTCGCGGGGATCGGTGCCGAGCACGGCCCGTTCGACGTGACGTTGGTGCAGGTCGGTGCGTACGGCGAGGCCTGGCCGGACATCCACATGTTCCCCGAGGACGGCGTCTCGGTGCACGTCGACGTCCAGGGCGGCCTGATGATCCCGGTGCACTGGGCCACCTTCGACCTGGCGGCGCACCGCTGGGCCGAGCCGGTCGAGCGCGCCTGGAGCGAGGCCAAGGCCCGCGGCGTGAAGCTGGCCGTCCCCCGCCCGGGCGAGCGGGTGGACGTGGACTGCCCGCCCGAGATCGACGCCTGGTGGCAGCAGGTCGCCTGAGACCGGCCGGTCAGGACACCCCGGCCGCTGCCTGCTGACCGGCCAGCAGACGGGACACGCCCTCGGCGGTCATCGGCTCGGCCAGGTGGTAGCCCTGGCCGAGGGTGTAGCCGAGCTCGCGGAGCGCGGTGACCTGCTCGGGGCTCTCGATCCCCTCGGCGATGGTGTCCAGGCCGAGCGCGTGCGCGAGCTGGATCACCGCACGGGCCACCGCCTGCCGGGCGTCGATGGCGGCCGGGTGCCCGTCGTCGATCTCGATGCCGTCCACGAAGGACTTGTCCAGCTTGACGATCGCGGCCGGGAACGCGCGCAGCAGGCTCAGCGACGACTCACCGGTGCCGAAGTCGTCGAGGGCGAGGCGGATGCCCATCCGGTCGAGGTCGTAGAGGGCGCGGGAGACCTGCTGGCCGCGGAGCACCGCCGACTCGGTCACCTCGAGGATCAGCCGCTCGCAGGGCAGCCCGCTGTCGGCCAGCGCGGCGGCCACCTCGGTGACGAAGTCCGGGTCGTGCAGCTGCCGGGCGGAGACGTTCAGCCCGGCCTCCTTCAGCGCGTCCGGCCCGAACTCGGCCAGCCACGCCGCCGCCTGCCGGCACGTCTCGCGCAGCACGAACCGGCCCAGCGGCACGATCAGGCCGGTCCGTTCGGCGGCCGGGATGAACTCGGCCGGGCTGACCACGCCGCGGGTCGGGTGATCCCACCGGACCAGCGCCTCGACGCCGATCACCCGGCGGCCGTCCAGGCGCACGATCGGCTGGTAGACCACCCGGAACTCGTTGTTGTCCAGGGCTCGCCGCAGTTCGCCGCCGAGTTGCATGTGTGCCAGCACCGGCTCGCCCATGCCGTCGACATACCGTACGAAATCTGCCTTGCCTTGTTGTTTTGCCATGTACATCGCCACGTCGGCGTTGCGCAGCACGGCATCGACGGTGGTGCCCGGCGTGGCGATCGCGATACCGACACTGGCCTGCACCAGCAGACGATGCTCGCTGATCGGCTGAGCGAGGGCGGCCAGCAGCCGGCGGGCCAGGACCTCGGGGTCGGCACCGGCCAGCACCACCGCGAACTCGTCGCCGCCGACCCTGGCCGGCAGGCCGTCGTCACCCACCTCGGCCCGCAGCAGCCGGGCCACCGAGACCAGCAGCTGGTCACCGACCCCGTGCCCGAGCAGGTCGTTCACGGTCTTGAAGTCGTCCAGATCGATGAGCAGCACCGCGGCCAGGCCGGTGGTGGACAGCGCGGCGGCGAGCCGGTCCCGGAACAGGGCCCGGTTGGCCAGCCCGGTCAGGCCGTCGTGGCTGACCTCGTACTGCAGGCGTTCCTCCTGCCGGCGCGCGGTCCGGAGCAGCCGGTCGTTCTCCCGGTACGTGAGGAACTGCCGGACCATGACCAGCGCGGTCACCACGACCGCGGTGACCAGGACCACCCGGACCGGCCAGCGCAGCGGCGCACCGACGGCGACCGCGATCAGCGGCACGTCGGCCAGGAGCATGGCCAGGTAGGGCAGCACCATGCCGGTGCGGGCCGGTGAGCGGCGCGGCCCGCGGTCGGCGCGGATCTGCGCGGCGACGCCGAGGGTGGTCAGCACCGGGCACAGCGGCATCACCACGGTCTGCGCCGGGATGCTGCCGATCAGGCCGAACTGCACCGCGAGCACCGCGGACGCGGCGGCCGGCACCCCACCGGCGGCCGCGAGGAGCCGCATCGCGACGCGGTCGACCGGGCCGTCACCGAGGTACGACACCTTCGCCGCGGCGCCGACCGCGACCAGCAGGCCGAGGCCGACCAGCAGCATCGCCTGCGGGCTCCACGGCTCGGCGGCGGACAGCATCGGCGCCAGCCCGAGATACCAGAGCACCGCCGCACAGCCGAGGAACGCGATGGTCCGGTCCAGCGCCACCCGCCACCGTTCGGCGCCACCGGCCGCGACGACCGGCACCCGGGCCAGCCCCCAGATGGCGACGAGGAAACCGAGGGCCACGGCGGCCGCCGCCGGTGGTGTCATGGTGCGGGTGCGGACCTGGTCGGCGTGCGCGAGCATGTCCACGGCGAACCAGCCGTAGCCGATCGTGATCAGCACGACGGCGAGCCGGATCGTGCGCCAGAACCGGACCGCGACCGGATCACGGCCGGCGTCCCGGCGGGTCAGCTGACGCACCGACGGGATGGTCAGCAGGCCACCGAGCGGGACGAACGCGTACGCCACCGCTTCGACGCCGACGCCGAAGCGCAGGAAGGCCACACACCAGAGTGCGCCGAGTACGGCGATCACGACCGTGGCCAGCACGTACCTTCTGTCCACAGTGCTGTTGCGGAGGACCGTCGACGGAAGCACGGCCCGACACTAGCGGTCCGGATCGGGAGCGGATCTCCCCCGAACGTTCCACGTTCACCGGGTCACGGCCGGGGCCGGCCCGCTGTCCACATCGCGCCATGGCAAGGGTAGGGCAGGTCAGAGGCCTGTTCCGTACGCATCGGTGTTCTTGAAAATGCGAGTCGTCGCCCCGACAAGATCCGGGGCGCCGGTGACGCGAAGGAGACGGCCGTGCGACGAAGAGCAGGAACCGCGGTAGTACTGGTCGGAGCCCTGATCGCCGCCCTCCCGGCGGCACCCGGCCGGGCCGCGCCGGTCACACCGCAGGCACCGGCCGCACCGGGCGGCGCGGCTCGGGCGATCACGCTGATCACCGGTGACGTCGTGTCGCTCGCCCCGGCCGGCGAGGGCCGGTACGCCGCGACGGTGCGGCCCGCACCCGGACGGGAGGGCGTCGCGTTCCGCACCACCGAGGCCGGCGACGGGCTGCAGGTGCTGCCGCTGGACGCGGTACCGATGATCAAAAGCGGGCAACTGGATGCCGAACTGTTCAACGTGGAGCATCTGCTCGCCGACGGGTACGGCGATGCCGAGAACAGCACGCTCCCGCTGATCGTGCAGTCGGACGTTGGCTCCGCTCGTACCCTCAACACCACCGTAACCACCCGCCTGCCCAGCCTCGGCGCCGAAGCCGTGCGTGCCGACAAGCAATCGCTGGCCGCCTTCTGGCGCAGCCGGCAGAGCGCCCGGAGCACCGGCGCGCCCACCCGGATCTGGCTGGACGGCAAGGTCACCGCGGCGGCCGACCCGAACGTCGAGCAGATCGGCGCGCCCGCGGCCTGGCAGGCCGGGCTAACCGGGACCGGCGTCACGATCGCCGTGCTGGACACCGGCATCGACGCCGGCCACCCGGACCTGGCCGGCCGGATCACCGCGGCCGAGGACTTCAGCGGCAGCGGGAACACCGTCGACCACTTCGGGCACGGCACCCACGTGGCCTCGATCGCGGCCGGCGCGCAGGGTGTCGCGCCGGGCGCGCGACTGCTGGTCGGCAAGGTGCTCGACGACTCCGGCAGCGGCTACGAGTCCGGGATCATCGCGGGCATGCAGTGGGCCGTCGACAGCGGCGCCAAGGTGATCAATATGAGTCTCGGCGGCGACGCGACCGACGGCACCGACCCGATGAGCGAGGCCGTGAACGAGCTCAGCTCCGGCGGCGCGCTCTTCGTGGTCGCGGCCGGCAACGAGGGTGGCGACTACACCGTCGGCACCCCGGGCGCCGCGACCTCGGCGCTGACCGTCGGCGCGGTCGACCGGGACGACCGGCTGGCCGAGTTCTCCAGCCGCGGCCCGCGCCTGCTCGACCAGGGCCTCAAGCCGGAGATCACCGCGCCGGGCGTGGACATCGTGGCGGCCCGGGCGGCCGGCACCACGATGGGCACCCCGGTCGACGCCCTGCACACCACCGCGTCCGGCACCTCGATGGCCACCCCGCACGTGGCCGGCGCCGCCGCGATCCTGGCGCAGCAGCACCCCGGCTGGTCCGGCCCGCGGCTGAAGGACGCGCTGGTCAGCACGGGCAAGGTCAGCGCCGGGGCGACCGTCTACGGCCAGGGCGCCGGCCGGGTCGACCTGACCCGGGCCACCACACAGACCGTGACCGGCACCGGCGTGGCCGATTTCGGTCTCACAGCGACCGGCCGGACGGTGACCTACCGCAACGCCGGGACGGCGCCGGTCACCCTGGCCCTGAAGGCCGGTATGCCGAACGTGACCGCGCCGGCGACCGTGACCGTGCCGGCCGGGGGAACCGCCGCCGTGCCGCTCACCCTGAACCGCGCCGGCAGCACCAACGGCGTGCTCGGCGGCTGGCTGACCGCGACCGGCCCGAACGGCGTGCTGGTCACCACCGCACTGGGCGGCACCATCGACCCGCCGCACCACAAGGTCACCTTCACCGCGGTCGGCCAGGACGGCAGGCCCACCGGGGTGCCGGTGTTCCAGATGTTCGGCGACGACCGGCGGTTCGACGCGCTCGGCTACCTGGGCAGCGGCGAGGACGGCTGGGTCGACGTGGCCGAGGGCGACTACCTGGTCGACGCCACCCTCGCCGTGGGCACCGGCATGCACCCGGAGGACACCCTCGTCACCATCCCCGAGCTGCACGTCGACCGGGACATGCGGGTCGTGCTGGACGCCCGCAAGGCCAAGCCGATCAGGATCGAGACGCCGAGGCCCGCGGAGCAGCAGGCGGTGCTCAGCTACTACGTGCACCGGGTCACCGGCACCGGCCGGCAGATCGACAACGGCTTCATGGACTTCAGCGCGACCGAAAAGGTCAACGTCACCCCGACCGCGCAGGTCCGCAGGGGCGCCTACGAGTTCTCGTCGCGGTGGCAGCTGGTGGCGCCGTTCGCCCGGGCGTCCTTCGCCGGGGCCGGCACCTACGACCTGCGTCCGATGCCGACCAGTCCGGTCTTCACCGGCACCCGCCGCTTTTCGCTGTCGTCGTCCACGCGGGGGCGAGCCGTCATCGTTCCGGTCGACGGTGATGAATACGAGGCGGTCCAGCGCGCCGCGGACGCCGGCGCCGGTCTCGTGCTGCTGATGCGCGGGCCGGACTCGGCCGCCTGGAGCACGTGGGACCCCTCGGCCACTGAGCGGCTGCCCATCCCGGCCCTGCTGATCTCGCACGACATCGGGACCACGATCACGTCCAGGTTCCTGGACCTCACGATGACACCCCAAACTCCTTATCTGTACGACGTTCTGCAGGTCTCCAGCGGCAAGGTTCCCGCGCAGATCGTGCACAAGGTGACGGCGGCCAACTCGTACCGGGTCACCACCCGCTACGCGCACAACGGCGGTCTGGGCTGGGTGCGCGAGCAGCGGTTCGGCTGGCGGCCGTGGCAGGACTACGCGTGGAACGACCGGCAGCGCACGGCGGCCACCCCGGCGGTCCGCGAGGAGTGGGTCTCGGCCGGCGACAGTCTGTGGCAGCACCACGTCCACCAGGACTATCCGTGGAGCGACCTCGACTCGGCGCTCGACACCGGCTTCGCCGACCGGCCGCGCACCTATCCGCGCAGCGGCACGGCCACCGAGACCTGGGCCGCGCCGGTGGTGCGCCCGGCGACTCCGGCCGGGTACGCCAGCAGACGTACCGGTGACGTCCTGAACCTGCGGGTGGCCGACTTCGTCGACGCGAGCGACAAGCACTTCACCATCGACGAGGCGGATCAGTCGGCCGCGCGGCTCTACCGCAACGGCACGCTGATCAGCGAGACCCGGGATGCCTGGCGGGACGTCACGATCCCGCCCGGGAGCGCCACCTTCCGGCTCGCCCTGACCACCGCGCGAGCCGGCACCGAGTGGCAGTACGCCCGCTCGACGAGCACCGAGTGGACGTTCCGGTCGTCATCGGCCGGCACCCTGCCGATGCTCCAGATCGGGTACGCGGCGCCGGTCTCGCTGTCCGGCACCGCCACGGTCCACGCCCACCGGCTCGGGGTCACCGTCCCCGGCGCCCGGAAGGTGGCCGTGTCGCTCTCCTTCGACGAGGGAAAGACCTGGTTCTCCGCTGCGTCGTCCCGCGGCGCCTTCGTGGTGCCCGCCGGCCGGGGCACCGTGTCGCTGCGGGTCAGCGCCACCGACCGGCACGGGAACACGGTCGCGCAGACCGTGCTCCGCGCCTACGGACGCGCATGATCCCGCACGGCGGGGATCACAGCCAGCCGCGCTTGGCCGCCTGGAACGCCAAGCCGGCCCGGCTGTCCACCCCGGCCACGTCCATCAACCGGTCGACCCTGCGCTGGACGGTCCGCTTGCTCACCCCGAGATGGGTGGCGATCGACTTGTCCGGCATGCCGGCCACGATCAGCGACAACAGCAACCGGTCGGGTTCCTCGGCGGCGCCGTAGGGGAACAGCGGGGTGGCCCGCTCCCAGTAGCTCTCGAACAGCGCGATCAGCGCGTCGAGCAGCTCACTGGAGCGGATCACCGCGGCACTCGGCTCGCCGAGGCCACGCACCGCGTCCGGCACCAGCGGGCAGATGGCCAGCGCACGATCCGCGATGGCCAGCCGTACCGGCAGGGTGGGCAGGGTTCTCGACTGCTCACCCAGCTTGATCGCCTCGACGATGCTGTCCAGCTCACCGGGCTTCTCCAGCAGCTCCCGCTCGTAGATCGCCCGGTAGCGCACCCCGCGGGTCAGCGCCGACGTCTCCTCGGTGTTCTCCGGACCCTGCATGGCGATCGGATTCGCCCGGCAGAACCAGAGGATCTCGTCCCGCGCCGAGTCCTGCATCTCCCGCAGCCGCTGCCGCAACGCACCGGCACCCACCACGATCTCGACGAGATGGTCGGCGCTGCGCCGCCGCGCGGTCGTGCGGTACTCCTCGCTGAGCGAGGCGACCATCCGCCGGGCCGCCTCGAGATCCTGCTGCTCCCGCAACAGCACCTCACCGAGCACGACATCGGGCGGCAACGCGTCGAACGACGGCCCACCGGCGGCAAGTCCCTTGTCCCGCAACGACTCGAGCAGAGCGGCGGCGTCGGCGACATCGATGCCGGCGTGGACGGCGAGGTCGGCGGGGCCGGCACCGGCCATCCGCAGCAGCAGGCGGTAGGCCTGCTGCTCAGCCACCGGCAATAGGTCGAGCCGTTCGTTCACGCGCACACCATACGAGCAGTTCGTTACCGGTCCCTACCGGCACAGCCCGCGCCGCACGGCTGATCAGCTCACGGTGAAGGCGAACGAGTACGGCTTCTGGATCGGCACACCGTCGGACACCGCGCTCGTCACCTGCGACACGATCCCCGTGTACGACCCGGCGGGCAGCGGCGCCGCGGGCGTCCAGACCAGCGTGCCCGGTTCGGTCTCGGCCACCGCGCCGGAGACCGCGCCCGACGGACCGGTCACCGCGACCGAGCCGGCGTAGTCCGTGCCGGTCGGCTGGATGTCACGCTCGAACCGTACGGTCACCGCGCCGGCGGTCGCGGTCGTGGCGACGACCAGCGGGTCGCGCCAGTACCGGATCGCCTGGTGGATGTCCGGAACACCGGGGCTGCCCCACGCGGTGGACGTGTCGTCGACGAGCATCGTGTGCGTGATCCCGCCGTCGATCGTCACGCTGCGGTTGTTCGTCCCGGTGATGGTGCCCCACTCCTCGACGGTGTCCCAGCTGCCGCGGGTGTACTTGTACTGCACATCCGTGCCGTCGAGGATCGACACCGTGGCCTCCCAGACGCCGTCGCCCCGGTAGGTCATCGGCTGCTTGGCCGGGTCCCACGGCCCCAGCTGGGCGATACTGCCCGGCACGTACAGCGTCGCGTCGGGCGGGGTGCCCGGCGGCGCGAGGACCCGGAAGGTCACCGCGACCGGCTTCAGCGGAACGGTGAGCGCGGCGGGCACGCCGGCCGCGGTGCCGTCGGGATTCCGGTACGCCACGTGCGCCGTCGCGGGCTGCGTCCGCGGTGAGGCACCGGCCGGCGTCACGTCGTAGGTCACCGTGAACGTGGCGCCGGGGGCGAGCGAGGCAGCGGTGGTCGGCGTACGCGGAGTGATCACCCACCCCGCGGGCACCGTGGTGGTGGCCGACACGTCGGTGATCGTGCCCGGTCCGTGGTTCGTGGCGGTGGTCACCACCGTGCTCGTCGCACCCGACTGCAGCCCGTCGGGTGCGGTGAACGTGGCGGCGACGGCGGGCCGCTGGCCCACGGTGAGCACCGCCCCGTCGTGCTCGACGGTCACCGCCCGGCCGGACGCGGTGCTCGGCACCGTCACGGTGAGCAGGTGCCGGACCGCGTCGTACGTCCACTGCGCGGGCCTGCCACCGGCGGTGACCAGGTGCGGGCGGGACACGCCGGCGAACGCCACGGTGTAACGGCGACTGGCCGGAGCACCCGGGTACCCGCCGGTGACCGGGCCGACAGTGAGCGCGGAGCGCCTGCCCTCGGTGTAGCGGACCGGGATGCGCGCGTACTGGCCGGCGCGGTAGCCGAGACCCTCACCGCCGTCCTCGTACACCGAGGTCGTCCCCGACGCGTGCGGGTATGCCGTGAGGGTGAGCCGGTCCTTGGCCTGACCGGCGATGTTCACGTCGCCGGCGCGCTGCGCGAGGATGCCGCCGGCGCGCACGTAGACCGGCATGTGGTCGGGCGACGCGCCGACCGTACGCGTGACCGGCCCGCGGAACGTCTCGCCGGTGAAGAAATCGGTCCAGGTGCCGGGCGGGAACCAGACCGGTGCGGTGGTGCTGAGGCCGGCCGTGGTGACCGGCGCGACCAGCAACGAATCGCCCAGCAGGTACTCGGTGTCGTGCTGGTAGGCCTCGGCCTGCTCCGGCCAGGTCAGATAGAGCGCCCGGGCCATCGGGATGCCGCTGTCATGGTTCTGCCGGGCCGCCGTGTAGAGGTACGGCACCAGCGACTCGCGCAGGCGCAGGAAATCGGCGGCCGGTCCGCTCACCGCGTCGTCGTACTCCCAGGGCAGCCGATCGCCGTGGTCGGAGTGCAGCCGCAGAATCGGCTGGAACGCGCCCAGCTGGACCCAGCGCAGGTAGAGATCGTCGCTGAGGTGCTTACCGGCGAAGCTGCCGATGTCGTGGCTCACGTACGACTGGCCGATGCTCGCTCCCTCGGCCGGGGTCATCGCCGCGGCGAAGGCGAGCGTGGCGAACGTCGCCTCGGTGTCCCCGGTGAAGTGCACGGTGCTGCGATGCTCGGCCCACGGGCCGGAGGCCCCGACCGTCGTGTACGACGGGAAGGACGCCCCGATCCGCGACAGGGCGAAGCCCCGCAGTCCCCGCGCGTCGCCGTCGCGCCGGTACAGCTCGTTGACCCAGCTGTCCGGGGTGACACCGGGGGTGCTCACGGTGCTGTCGTCGCAGCAGTAGTCCAGCCACCACTGGCGTACGCCCTGCTGCTCGAACGGCTGGTGCAACTGCGCGAACGCGGCGGCCTGGTCGGGGTCACCCCAGTCGAAGCGGTACGGGTTCGGCGCGAAACTGTTGGTGGACGGCTGCAGCTTGCCCTTGGCGGTGGCCTGCGCCGCCCCGAAGCGCGGGTCGTCGCCGCTGATCGCCGCGTGGACGTTGAGGGTGGCGTTGACGCCTTCCGACCTCAGGTGCGCGATGAACGCGGCAGGGTCCGGGAACAGGGTGGTGTTCCAGTTCCAGCCGGCCCACTGGTTCGGCGCCTTCCAGTCGGTGTCCATGACCAGTGCGTCGAGCGGCACCCGGTTGCTCTTGAACGCCGGCAGGATCTGGTTCTCGTAGTCACTTTCGCTGTAGGCCTGGTATTTGGAGAACCAGGTGCCGAACGCCCACTCCGGCGGGAGCAGCGACGGGCCGGTGAGCGTACGCAGGTCGGCCAGCGCACGCAGGTAGTCGTGCCCGTACCCGAAGAGGTAACCGTCCTGATAGGTCCCCGTGCGTGCGGGCCGCGCCGCCAGCCAGTCGGCACCGGTACGCACCGCGGTCGCCGTGTCGTCGAGCAGGTACCACCCCTGTTTGTCGAGCAGCCCGGGGTGCAGACTGAGCTGATCGACCGGACCGGCCTGACCGGCGTAGTAGTCGAGACCGCGGTACCAGCCGCCGAGCGTCTCGCCGGGCTGTGCGCCGAACGCCGGCCGCACGCTGGTGCGCCGGCCGCCGACGGTGAGGTCGAGCGTGGTGTTGGCGGCCGTGACCGGGCCACTGTCCAGTTGGTAGTGCAGAGTCACGGCGCTCGTGCGGACCTGCAGTTCGCCGCGGCCGGTGGTGGCCCGGAACGGGGTGTGCCCGGGAGCCCGATCGACGGCGTTGAAGGTGGGACGATCCTCGAAATCGTCGTCCGCCGCGTACTCCAGGCGGAGCAACGTCGGGCTGAGCACCTGAACCCGCAGGTGGCCGACGCGCACGCTCTGCCCGCGGACGTCCGGCGGCCGGGGCGCGGCCAGCGCCGTGCCCGGTGTGCCGGCCAGCGTCAGCAGCACCGCGAGAAGAACGGCCATCCGTACGCAGAGCTGACTGCGACCCGTCACGACGCCCCCTACCTGCCCGACACGCTCGCCATCCCGGCCGGGACCCAGCGTTCGCCCCTCCGAACGAGAGTGTCAATAGGCAATCATCGATATTGCCTGATCGGCTGGGCGCGACGGCACACCCGGCGGACGACCGGCCCCGGCCCGGTTCCACTCCCCCCGCCGTGACCGTGGTGATCGCCCGGCCGAGGAGCAGCGCACCGACATTCCGCCCCGAAGCGGCCTTGGGTCCCGGGCGGCCGGGTCCGATGGCCCTCACCGGTGGACGCCGGCGTTCCTATGCTGCGAGCAGGCACGACAAGCCGGCTCGCCACCGCCGGCACAGTGACGGGAGCAAGCATGAATGATCCGTCACTACGCCGGCGGCTGCTGGCCGAGTTCCTCGGCACCGCGCTCCTGCTCATGGCCGTGGTCGGCACCAGCGCCATGGCGGCCGACCTGTCGCCGGGCGACGCCGGCCTCCGGCTGCTGCAGAACTCCGGCGCCGTCGCGCTCGCCCTGGTCGCCGTGATCTACACCTTCGGACCGGTTTCGCATGCGCATTTCAACCCGGTCGTGTCCGCGGCCGACTGGATTCTCGGCCGCCGCACCGGGACCGGACTGACCACGAGGCATCTGGCGGGCTACGTCGGCGCCCAGCTGGCCGGCGCGTTCGCCGGTACGGTCCTGGGCAATGCGATGTTCGACCGGCCCGCGGTGACCATCGCGGGCACCAGCCGCTCCGGCAGCCACGTGCTGCTGAGCGAAGTCGTCGCGACCGCCGGCCTGCTGCTCCTCATCGCCGCCCTGGTACGCACCGGCCGCGGCGCGTCCGGCCCCGGCGCGGTGGGCGCCTACATCGGCGCGGCCTGCTGGTTCACCTCGTCCACGTGCTTCGCCAACCCCGCCGTGACCGTCGCACGGATGTTCACCGGCACCGAAGCCGGCATAGCTCCCGGTTCCGTTCCGGGTTTCCTGTCGGCCCAGGCAGCAGGGCTGGCAGTGGCATGCGCGCTGGTCCCGCTCCTGTACCCGCAGGACCGGCGGACCCGCTGGGCCGCAACGCCTCATGACTCGTCTCGACCGCCCCGCGCGGCCACCACACGACACCGAGGGTGATCTTGTCTCCGATCACCATGCTGGCGGCCAACACCGTTCTGCTGTGCGCGGTCGTCCTCGGCGCCGGGCACCTGCTCGGCACCATCCGGATCCGCGGCGTCGCGCTCGGCGTCGCCGCGGTCTTCTTCGTCGGTCTCGGCGTCGGCGCCCTGGACGAGCGGCTACGACTGCCGGCTTTCGCCGACCAGTTCGGCCTGGCCCTGTTCGTCTACCTGATCGGTCTTGCCAGCGGCCCCACCTTCTTCGCCGCCCTGCGCCGTCGCGGTCTGCGTGACAACGCCTTCGTCGCCGGCGTCCTCGCCGTCGCGGCCCTGCTCGCCGCCGGGGCCGCGGCCTGCCTCCACCTCACCCCCTCCACCGCTGCCGGAGTGTTCGCCGGCGCGCTGGTGAACGTGCCTGCGCTCGGCGCTGCCCAGGACGCGCTGCGCGCCATCGACCCGGCCCGCGCGGGCGCCCTGGCCAATGACGCGGCAGTCGGCATGAGCCTGACCTACGGGTACGGCGTCGTCGCCATGATCGGTGCTCTTGTCACCTACCTGATCCTCGTCCGAGTCGACTTCGAGCGCGAAGCCACGGAGAACACCGATCTGGCCCCCGCCCCGAGACGCCTGGTCGAACGGACCCTGCGCGTCAACCGAGGCGCCGGCACCGACATCCGTGGACTCACCGACGACCTGGCGCGCGACGGCGAGGCGCTGCTGGTTCGGCTGCGACGTGGCGACCAGATGTGCCTGGCCGGAACGGCCGACGCCCTGCACGACGGTGACCTGGTGTCGATCGTCGGCACCCGCGCCGCCACCCGGGACCTCGTCATCCGCCTGGGCGAAAACGCCTGGCCGGCACTGTCACTGGACCGCAGCACCCTCGACTTCCGCCGCATCACCGTCTCCGCCCCCGCGCTGGTCGGCACGGCCGTCGGCGACCTGGATCTGCCGCGGCGGCACAACGCGCTCATCACCCGGGTACGGCGTGGCGACCACGACCTGATCGCGACCCCCACCACCCGGCTGCTGCTCGGCGACCGGGTTCGCGTCGTCACCACCCGGGACCACATGCCTGACGTGCGGCACTGCTGGGCGACTCCGACCAGTCGCTGGCCCGGGTGGACTTCACCGGCCTCACCCTCGGTCTCGCGCTGGGCCTGCTCCTGGGCACGATCGCGATTCCGCTCGCCGGTGGCGCTAGCCTGCGTCTCGGCCTAGCCGCCGGGCCGCTCATCGCCGGTCTGACCCTGGGCCGTGTCGGCCGGACCGGCCGCCTCACCTGGCATCAGCCCCGGTCGACGATCCTGGTTCTCCGTCAGGTCGGTGTAGCGCTGCTCTTCGCCGGTGTCGGGCTGAAATCCGGCGGCGCCTTCGTACGCGGGTTCGCCGACGGTGGCGCCTGGAAGATGATCGCGGCCGGCGCGCTGGTAGCGGCCGGAACCGCCGTCACGTGCATCGCCGCCGGCAGGCTGCTGCGCATGCCGCTGTCCTGGCTGATGGGCGTCATGGCCGGCATCGACACCAACCCGGCCGTGCTGACGTTCGCCGAGGACCGGGCCAAGAACGAGTTGCCGGCCCTGGCGTACTCGACGGTCTTCCCGGTCGCGATGGTGTTGAAAGTCCTGATCGCACAGCTGATGATCGTGCTGCTCCACCACTGACCGGCCCCGGGCCGATACCGCCCGCAACGCGCCCCTGCCACTTCGCCGCCGACGCCTGGTCGAGCACTTTGATCGGCCTCCAGCGCGTCGCCGAAGCGATCGTCGCCGACATGGAAGCCACCGGCGAAACTCCCCCGCGGCCATCGCCGACCGGCACTACTCCGGCAAGTTCCAGGTCCGTGTACCCGAAGAGGTCCACCGCCGTCTGGCCATCCGCGCAGCCGAACAGGGCGTCTCCCTGAACGCGCCGGCCTCCTCACGCCTGGACGGCGCCTGACGGTTCCGCGGGAGGCTCGTCAACGGATGACGGTACTGTGCGGCAGCGGACAGAGAGCGGCTGATGGAACTCCTCTCCGAGCGCGGCGAAGTGGCCTCCGAGTGCCGTCAAGCCCTGCGCGAAGGTGCCGGGAAGACTGACGGCGCCTTGATCCAGAAGTGTTGACCCCTGCCTCGCTTCCAGGACTGCGCGTCTGCCCAGAGGCTCAGCAGCGTCGATGGCCTTGCCCGCTAGCAGGCCTCCGGCGTCCCAGAACGGGACCTCCACGCTCGGTGACGCCGACGAACCGGCCTTGGCGACCGCGGCGTCGTAACGCGCCAAGATCCTGCCGGCTTGCTGCCGCATCTCGTCGAGACTCTCACCCCTCGCCAGGGGCATGACGTCCTCGCCGACGACGTCACCGCTGCAGCTCGCGAGCAGGACGACGCTCAGTACCGCAGCCGCGCAGCGGATCAACCGAGGCCGGGTCATCGGCCCATCTCCGGCAGGTCGCTCGTCCAGCTTGCCGTGCAACGTCGCGACTCGCACACGCACGGCCTTCAATCACCCACGGTAGCGATCATTCATCGGCGCTTGGGCGAGCCGTCGAGCATCAGGCAGGTTGGTCAGGCTAGATCGCAGCATCCGGCGTACGGGGCGACCCGCCCGTCGCCCTCAAGGTCACGACCCTGAGGGCGACACTGACCTTGCTTGGACTGAAGATAACGGAGTGCACTCCGAAGGCGTCGCACCAACGTGCATCAGAAAGCCCCGGAGCTGCCGGCTGCTTCGGTGGCCCGGAATTCTTTTGTGCGTCGCGGCGCCTGCCACCGGGCTGAAACCTGGGCGCAACGCGTAGCCGACGGCGCGCTCGCAGACCGTAGGTTCGTCGCTGGCCGTCTCAGCGCGGGATGGAACCATCGCCAGCCGGGTCAGATCCGCAAGCAGGATACGGACCCCTACCCGGCCCGACGACGAGCCGATCGTTGCGCAGGAGACCCTGTGCGGAGGCGACGGTCCCGTGGGCCAGTCGATCGCGCTAGCGTTGGTGCCGACAGGCCCGCGAGCGAGGGGACGCGTCATAGCGGAGCTGAGTATCAGGGACCTCGACGACACGGTCGAGGAGGCGTTGCGCTCGCGCGCCGCCAGGAACGGCCGGTCCGTGGAAGCGGAGATCCGCGCCATCCTGACCACAGCGGCGACCGAGGACACCACGGGCACCGACCTCTTCGGCACACTCACCGAACGTTTCAGCCAGCTCGGTGGCGTCGACTTGGACCTGCCAGGGCGTACCACCTCACCCCGAGCCGCGCGCTTGCCTGAGTGATGATCGTCCTCGATACCAACATCGTCTCCGAACTCATGCGGGCAGAGCCTGATCCTGCCGTGCTCGCCTGGCTACGGCAGAGTTTCGGCATCGGGTTGTATACGACAGCGGTCACCGTCGCCGAAATCCGGTACGGCATCGCGCGTCTGCCGGGCGGGCAACGCCGGGATCGTCTGTACCAGGCTGCCGACGAGGTGTTCGCTGCCTTCCCCCGCCAGGTCCTCCCTTTCGACCTCGCCGCCGCCAACACCCGCAGCTGTCCGGCACTCACCGCTCCGCACGGCGGCCGGCAACCCGCGGCATCACCACGCCCCTTCTTCTCAGGGGCAAGCCGCCAAGCGGCGCGGCAGCAACCACGGCCTGGCCCACCGGAACCCGGACCGATGGATCGCCCACGCAGCAGCTGAATCAAGGATCGGTCTCCGACCGATCGTAGTATCACCGGTGATACTGAACGGAGTATCGTCGGCGATGTGGCCGACAGACTGGCGAAGGTCTTAGCGGAGATGCGCCGGAATCCGAACAATATCCCGTTCGCGGACCTGTTGTTCGTCTGCCGGCTGCACTTCGGGGACCACGATCGCAGGGCACATCGCACTACGTGTTCAAGATGCTGTGGCCCGGAGACCCTCGGGTCAACATTCAAGACAAGGGCGGCAAGGCAAAGCCCTACCAGGTCAAGCAGGTGCTGACCGCGATCGAGAAGCTGGAGGAGCGATCGTGAGCGTGGCGGACCACTACACCTACCGAGTCCACTGGTCAGCCGAGGACGACGAATACGTGGGCACCGTCGCCGAGCTGCCCTCCGTCTCTTGGCTCGCCGAGGACCGGATGGAGGCCTTCATCGGTATCCAGCGCATCGCCGAAGAGATCGTCGCCGACATGGAAGCCTCCGGTGAAACGCCCCCCGCGGCGATCGCCGATCGGCACTACTCCGGCAAGTTTCAAGTCCGCGTACCCGAAGAGGTCCACCGCCGTCTGGCCGTCCGCGCGGCCGAACAGGGCGTCTCCCTGAACGCGCTGGCCTCCTCACGCCTGGCCGGCGCCTGACGGTTCCGCGAGAGGGCGCCAAGCCGCGAAGCGGTGCGGCATCGATCGCCGGCACCCCACCACTCTGTGCGATCGTCACGGCTAGCTGCGGACGGCCCGTCGCCCCAGCCGATGCCGACCGAAGGCCGCCAGCAGGCCGAGGACGACGGACCGCGCAGCAGTTGCGCGGGCGCCTTGATCCAGAAATAGTTGATTCGGCAATACCAGCGCTTACGGACCGCGAGATCGTCACCGGCCGGATCGGCGCGGGATGGGACCACCGCCAGCTCGGTCAGATCCGGAAGCAGGATGTGGATCGCCGCGCCACGCAGCCACGGAGCCGGCTCGGGTTGAGATCGCCAACCAGGCGACGACCGCTGGCGGACCACCCAGAGCCCCACCGTAACGTGGGGCCTGGGGTCGCCCCCAGAAAGAAATGTGGGGCGGGCGGGACTCGAACCCGCGGCCGAGGGACTAAGAGATTAAACGGGCCAGTTGATCTAGCTGCACGGATGTCCACTGAGCTGCGGAAACACTTGTCAAGATCTGATAGCGTTCCACTGCCTCCGCGGACTTCGTGCGGATTGAATGCGGACTACTCGATCTTGCTCGGCCGCAACGCGTCGTCGCCTGCTGGACAGGGCGGTCATAATCACTGTGGCTGCCGCCGTAGCGGCAAACCACGCCTATCATGGCTGATCTGTCCACACTCACTCACGCCACCCAGCCATCCAACGGAGACTTCCGGATGACATCGTCGGATGACGTATCCCGCCGTAAGAGCTTTCTGATCAACGGCCGCCGAGTGCGGATCATGGATTTGATCAAGGCTGGTCTACTCAGTCCGGGCCAGGAGCTCATCTTCGAGCGCCCAAGGATCGGCGAGATCCACCGTGCTGTGGTGACTGCCAATGGACGCATCAGGGTGGCTGACGGCCAGGATTTCGCCTCGCCATCGCGCGCGGCTGACGACGTCAGCGGTACGGCCACCGATGGCTGGTACGCCTGGCGCGTTGGTGAAGATGGGCCATTGCTGGACCAACTGCGTCAGGAACTGCTCAAATCGGTGGCCAATCAAGCAACGCCGGATGAGCCCCGCGAACTAGACCTGGACGCCGTTGGCATTGCGGTTAACCGGCTCGCGGAACTCGCGGAGGCTCGAACCCGCGCGGAGGCCGGGGGTCCAGAGCAGTTGACCGTGCGCGACCTGCTCAGGCGATGGGGGGCGCAGGAACGAGACCGCGAGGTCGTCACGCAGATTGACGCTGACCTGGCTAACCACGGGCTGTTGACAGTGCCAGACTTCCGGGCCGTCGGTCTCGATACGGTCATCACTCTAACGGTGACTCCCGGACCTGAAGAGCCGTCACAAGCAGACAAGGCGGCAGAACTGACAGCGACGCCTCGTTCCTTCAGCCCGACCCTTGCTTCCGACGAGGAAGAAAGTCCCGAAATTGGGCAGACTCTCGGCAACTTACTGCCGGATGACCATCGACTGATCTCAGTGAAACCATCCGCGTCACTGAATGAAGCTGTTACTCAGATGGTCATGAACGATTTCTCGCAGGTCCCTGTTCTATCTGGAGAACGCGATCTCCGCGGCGCTGTCACCTGGCGATCGATTGCGGTTGCCCGGCAAGCCGGAACCGATATCACCCTTGGCGATGCCATGAAACCGGCAAGGGACTACCCGTACGACACCCGCCTACTGGACGTACTTGACGCCCTCCTGAAGGAGGAGTTCGTCTTCGTCAGATCACATGACAAGCGAATCTACGGCATCGTGACCGCTGCTGACGTGGTACATGTCTACGACCAGATGGCCACGCCGTTCTTCTTGATCGGCGAGGTTGATCAAGAGTTACGTCACCTGATTCGAAGCCGCTTCGAAATTGAAGACATCCAACTGGTCTGCATGGCAGGCACAGACCTCCAATCGTTCGACGACATGACGATGGGCGACTACCTAGCCGTTCTCAGGAATAGTGATTGCTGGGAAAAACTCGGTTGGGACCTTGACCGAAAGGTCTTCGGTGAACATTTAGAAGAGATTCGAAAGATTCGCAACAAAGTCACTCACTTCAACAACCCCGACCCAATTCCCCAGTCTGACGTAAATCGACTGCGGAACTTTTTGACTGTGATCCGCACTTTCGACAAGTAGCGATCGCAAGCCGGCTACCGTGCTTGCTGTCGATACGGCATCTATGCTGTACAGCAACGTGGGTACCGGCCTGGCCGGCCCCAGCGCCCGCCGGTCACCAACCGGCGGGCATTGCGCCGTTCCCGGCTAGGCAAACACCTGACCACCGTGTTCGGGGGCAAGCCGCGAAGCGGCGCGGCAGCAACTTGAGCGTGACCACACGCTCACCTTCCGCCCGCTTCTGCCGCATTCAAGCGATGGTGTCAGAACCAGGTCCATGGGCGGGCAAGTCGCCACACGTAGGGTCGGGCACGCGCCTGGCAGAGCGCCGCGACTACGCGATCCTCGTAAAGTCGGCCGTAAACCCTCGCCACGTGCCCAAGGCAGGTAGCGGCGAGTGCCTGGACCTGGCGGTCATCGTGATCGAGGAGGGTCAGGTAGAGATCCTGTGCATCTCTCCAGTCGCCGTCACCGTACAGCGCGCATCCGACCAGGGCACCAGCGATGTCCTCGCGGTCCAGGGCCATCTGTACATCGTCGGCGTTGCAGGCGGGAGGTTGTGAAGGGTGTAGTACTCATGGCCCATGACGACATCATCGATGATCGCAGCACGCCCGCAGCATGACCTCCCAGCCATGCGCTGAGGCACGCATCGGCCGGTGCGCCGACCGACGCCGGGCGGAGTCCGCCAGCAGGCCGAGGACGACGGGCCGCGCAGCAGTTGCGCGAGCGCCTTGATCCAGAAATAGTTGATCCGGCAATACCAGCGCTTACGGACCGCGAGATCGTCACCGGCCGGATCGGCGCGGGATGGGATCACCGCCAGCTCGGTCAGATCCGGAAGCAGGATGCGGATCGCCGCGCCACGCAGCCACGGAGCCGGCTCGGGCTGAGATCGCCAACCAGGCGACGACCGCTGGCGGACCGCCCAGAGCCCCACCGTAACGTGGGGTCTGGGGGTCGCCCCCAGAAGGAAAACGTGGGGCGGGCGGGACTCGAACCCGCGACCGAGGGATTATGAGTCCCCTGCTCTAACCCACTGAGCTACCGCCCCGTACCGGCGGCGATACTATCCCGCGCCCTGCTCCCGCAGCTAGCGATCTATCGCTCCACCAGCGTCTGTGGCAACAAAACGATTTGGTATCGGGGATCCGAGACCATGTCGGCCGGCTGCAGGTCGGCTGTCGCCGGGCCGGCCTCCTCGCCGAGGCCCGGGCATCCCGGGCCGTCCTGAGTGCAGAATTCAGCGAAATTCTCCGGGTTCAGATCGCTCATCAGGTCTCCACAACGGGGCTGAATATCCGATATAAACGGTTATATACAACACTGCGCGCCTAGGCCCCGACTCGGGCGCCGAGTGACGCCAGGACTTCGCCGGCGGTGCGCCAGCCACCGGCCATCGCCCCCTGCAGGGATGGGCTGTCGCGGTGGTCACCGGCGACGAACAAGCCGTTGCCGAGCGCGACCGGCTTGCGCAGGGTGTTCTGCGGGACGCGGGCCGAGGGCAGGGCGTGCGGGATGCTGATCACTTCGAGCAGTTCCCAGTCGTCGGTCGGTACGCCGTACATCCGGGCCAGCTCGACGCGGATGACCGCTTCGGAGGCGCTGGACGGGGCGGAGACGCCGACCACCGACGCGGCGATCAGGCTGCGGCCGCTCGGGGCGTACTCCGGTGCCGCGTTGCTGAGCACCACCGTGTTGGCGATGATCTCCCGCCGGTCGCCGTCGAGCAGCAGGATCGGCTCGTCGATCGGTGCCTGGGCGGCGCCGAAGTAGAACGTGGTCAGCCCGTGCATGTCCGGCGTGGGCAGCTGCGGCAGCAGGGCAGAAGCGGTCACCGGGTCAGTCGCGACGATCACCGCGCGGCAGTGCACCTCGCCACCCTCGGTGACCACGAGGCCTGGGCCGACACTCAGCGTGCGCGCCCCGATCAGCAGTTGCGGGAACGGCAGCGGCCCGGCGATCGCGGCGGGCAGCGCGGCCATCCCGGCGGCCGGCACCCCGATCCGCCCGCGGGTGAACGACCGCAGCACCATCGCCGTGACGTGGCTGGAGGTGTCCAGCGACCGGTCGCCGAAGACACCGGAGAGGAACGGCCGCAACACCTCCTCGATGATCCGGTGCGAGAGGCCGGCTTTGCGGAGCATCTCCTGGGTGGTGGTCTCCGGCGCGGCCAGCAGCCGGGCGGCCGGTGTGGTGGCGCAGCGGGTGGCGAGCGCGGCGAACTTCAGCCGGTCGGTGAGCGAGCCGACCCCGGAGAGCAGGGTCTGCGGGGTGGTGAGCGGTTCACGCAGCGGGTTCTCCAGCCGGTGCAGCCCACCGGCGCGGCGCACCAGCACCCCGGAGGTGAAATACCGCATGTCCAGCGCATCCACGTCGACCAGCGCGGAGAGCCGCGGGTAAGCGGTGTTCAGCACCTGGAAGCCGCGGTCCAGGTGCCAGCCGTCGACGACGTCGGTCGCGACCCGCCCGCCGACCCGGTCGGAGCCCTCCACCAGCAGCCAATCCACCCCGGCACGGTCCAGTCGGCGCGCGGCGGACAGCCCGGCGAGCCCGCCGCCGACAATCACGACGTCCACCTCAACCGGCTGCGACATAACCACCTCACTGACAGCGAACAACGCAGGCCTCAGCGTAACCGTGCACTCGGCGCCAAGGGACCAAAAGCGCCAGGGGCCCCAAAAACCCCAAGATCAAAACCTTTATCCGGTACGACCTGAGCACCCGTCCCAGTCCCCGCCCCCGCGACACGTCAACCCTCCATCGCGGCACGAATCCGGTCCCCGACGCTCCAGCAGCTCGGACAGCGGCACCGCCCGGTCCCGGCCGGCCACTCGCCGGAACGCCTGCCGAAGCACCGGCGCCACCCGCTCCCGGTCCTCCACCAGCCACTCCTCGATCGCGGTGAGCGCCACCGCCCGGATCGCCGCGACATGATCGACCGCCCGCTCCACCAGGAACCACTCCTGCCCGGGCAGCAGTTCCGCGGCCATCCGTCGTACCGCCGCCTCCCGCACCCGCCCGTCCCGGTCCAGGGTGGCCAGCACCACGTCCAGCGCTCCGGGCACACCCGCGTCCGAGCCCTCCGCGTCCGGACGGCGAGCAGCACCGGCTCGCACCCGGTCGGCGGAGATCCGCAACTCTGCCGCCAGGTCGCCGCGGCGGGCGTGGAAGAACAGCGCGTCCAGGAGGTCCGGGCACCGGCCCAGTTCGGCGAGTTCCGCCGGGGCCAGCCAGCCCGGCGTGTCCTGCAGCACCCCGGCCAGACGGCGTACCCGCACCAGGTCGCGGCGCTCCACCCAGCCGGCGAAGTTCCGCACCGTGGTGACCGGGCGGTCCGTCGCCGGCGGCCGGTCCCGGCGGATCTCGGCCACGCAGCCGTACAGCCCGCCGCCGAAGAGCAACATCCCGAGCAGCGCGAACGGGAGCGCCAGGAGCGCGGCGGCATCACCCTCCCGCACCACGTCGACCGCCCACCAGAGGCACCCCGCGGCGAGGAACAGGCACAGCAGCGCCAGGCCGTAGGGACGGCCGACGAGCTCGGCGAGGCGGGCGCGGCGCGGCGACCGGTCGAGGGTGGACCGGTCGGGACTTCCGGGCGGGAACGGCACGCGCGGAACGTACGGGAAAAGATCTTTGTCGGCCAGGGAGTAACGGCGGACCTGGACCCGGAAAACAACGAAGGCCCGCCGAAGCGGGCCTTGAAGTGGAGCTCCCCCGATTGGACTCGAACCAATAACCTGCCGGTTAACAGCCGGCTGCTCTGCCAATTGAGCTACAGGGGATCGTGCTGCCGCCGGGTTTCCCTGGCAACGGAGTGAAGATTACACGATCGACCGGGTCTTGCGCGAAGGGGATACCCCGGCGGGTCACGCCGCGCCGGGACAAGGGCGCTGACCTGCCCTGACGTGTCGTGCAACTTCGGGCAACAGGTCGGAAACAGGGATAGAGGGAGTACCGGCGCGGCAGGATGGGTATGCACCTGGCAGACGCACTTGCGTCACGACAACGGAAGGAGCCGCCATCATGCGCGGAAAGCTCTTGTTCCTCGGCGGTCTTGCGGCGGGCTTCGTCCTGGGTAGCCGGGCCGGTCGCGAGAAGTACGAAGAGATCCGGGCGAACGCCCAGAAGTTCTGGGAGCACCCGACGGTCCAGGAGGCCGCCGGCGTGGCGCAGGCCCAGGCGAACAAGCTCTACACCGAAGGCAAGGACAAGATCCAGTCGTCCAAGCTCGGTGAGAAGCTCGGCACCACTTCCAGCACCGGCACCGACAGCACGGACGAACTGCTGGCCCCGACGGACTCCCTCTCCGGCACCAAGGGTCCCGGCAGCACCTACTGAACGAGCAACACCGCACACATGGCTGAGGCCGCCCCGATCCGGGGCGGCCTCAGCCATGTGTGCGCACGATCAGGGCGCGGTGCAGGGTTCGTGCTCCGGCACCAGACCGAGGCTGGTCAACTGCTCCAGCACGTACGTCAGGTCAGCCGCACCGGGCCCGGCCGTGTCGATCTCGATGTACTCGGTGCGGGCGGTGTCCGCGGCGAGCAGGTGGCGCAGCAGTGGCTGCCAGGCGACCGCCGGGTCGGTGATCCGCACGGTGATCACCGAGAGTCCCGCGTCGGTGAGCCGGTCGATGCCGTCCAGCGGGGCGGGCCAGTCGAGCGCCACCCGGGTCAGGTCCAGGCAGACGCCGAGCCGGTCCTTGTCCACCTTGGTCAGCGCGGTGACGGTCTGCTCCGGGGTGTCCAGGACGTACCCCGGTTCGGGCCGGAAGCCGCAGCGGACCGCGCGCCCGACCCGCCAGGCCAGGTCGGCGAGGCCGCCGGAGAGCCGGCGCAGGTGCCGGGCGCCGTCCCGCTCGTGCGCCTCGTCCCAGTCCTCCCGGCGACCCAGGCCGCAGGTGCTGATCGCGCCCCGGACCTCCTCGTCGGGCAGCATGTCGACGAGGATCCGGGCCAGCGCCAGGGTGTGCTGCAGGCGGGCCGGCTCGCTCCAGTCGGGCAGCGGGGCGATCGGTGCCGACGGCGTGCCGCTGCTCCCGGCTGGCACCTGAGGCGTGCCGCTGCTTTCGATCCCCGCCTGCGTCGTTTCCGCCTGCGTCGCTTCCGCCTGGACGGGGGGCGCGCCGCCGCCCTCGGCGTCGGGCCCGCCGCTCAACGTGACGACTTCGAGGCCGTGGCGGTCGAGTTCGGCACGCAGCCGGGTGCGGGCACGCCCGTCGTCGACGAGGGCGGCGGCGAGCGGGTGGGACAGCCGGAGGGCGATCCCCAGCGTGCCCGAGGTGCCGGACAGGCCGGCCCGGAGCGCCGCGGCGGCCGCCTCGAGCGTCGTGAACGCATCGGCCGGGGTCAGCGCCTCGGATAGGCTGACGCCGCAGGTGAGGTGCACTATGCGGCCGGAAGGATGTCGTAGCCGCATCAATTTCCTCCCGGGACGAGACCACCCGTGCAGGTGCACGTGCATCGGCGCGTGCTAACGGATCCAGTATGGACCATCCGCGGCACGACCCTTGATCCACCAGTACCCAGCCGCCGGGATGCCATGACCGCCTCCATCCTGGAATGTTCTGCCCTCCGATACGAGCGTGCGGCGTGACACGGATCATCGGCGTACTTGCCGTGCGACACGGTGACCGGCGGATTCATGATCAAAACCCGTCACCCGGATAGGTACTCGACGATCTCCGCGACCCGGGTGAGCAGCGAGTAGCAACGTGCGGCGACATCCGAGAGAGCGTTTTCGGACGGTCGGATGCGTGCGCTATCTGAACAAATGGACATGCAACGTTCGACTGCTCGTGCGTACGCTGCGTGCCCCCGCACGCGGCAAATGCCTGCCTTGCCCTCCGGTCATCACCCCGGCGTGCCGGGACGGTCGCCGGAGGGTTAGCGACCGGCGCGGCCGGGCACTGCGTCACCAGGTCGTATTCGCACGTCGCAGCGGGGAGGGCGGCGCGCGGCGACCGGCCGCTCCGCCCGAAGGGAAGCCCCGCATGAGACTCGGTCACCGCCCGGAAGGGCAGCACGACTCCGCATCCGACTCCGACGCCGCTTCCGACGCCGCTTCCGACGCCCGGAAGCCCGGCGTTCCCGCGACCGGCGAGGACGATGCCGCCGCCCGGAAGCGTGGCAGTAACGACTTCGATCTGGCCGCGGCGAGCACCACCGACGTCGGCGGCACCCGGAAACCCGGCAACCGCACCGGGGCCGGGCCGGACGACGGCCCGGACAAGCCGTCCCAGCTGCGCGGCAAGGCCCTGTTCGCCGCGGTGAAACGGGCCTTCAAGCAGTTCTCCGAGGACAACGTCTCGGACTGGGCCGCCGCGCTCACCTACTACGGCGTCCTGTCGATCTTCCCGGGCGTCCTGGTGATCGTCTCGGTGCTCGGCATGCTCGGCGACACCGGGCAGCGGACCGTTCAGGACGCGGTCGGCCAGATCACCCCCAGCGGCGAGATGCGCGACATGGTCAACACGGTGCTCGACCAGGTGCAGGGCACCGGGAACGCCGGGCTCGCCGCGATCCTCGGTCTGCTCGTCGCGTTCTGGTCGGCGTCCGGGTACATCGCCGCGTTCATGCGCGCCTCGAACGCCATCTACGACGTGCCGGAGGGCCGGCCGATCTGGAAGACCCTGCCGATCCGGGTCGGTGTCACCGCGATCGTCGGCGTGATGCTGATCGCCTCCGCGGCCATCGTCGTGTTCACCGGCGATCTGGCCCGGGTGGTCGGCGAGAAGATCGGTCTCGGCGACGCGGCCGTGTTGACCTGGAACATCGCCAAGTGGCCGGTGCTGGTGATCCTGGTCAGCCTGATGTTCGCGATCCTGTACTGGGCCTCGCCGAACGCCAAGACCGGCGGCTTCCGCTGGGTCAGCCCGGGCGGCATCTTCGCGGTGCTGCTCTGGGTGATCGCCTCCGGCGGCTTCGCCATCTACCTGGCGAACTTCGCCAACTACAACAAGACGTACGGCACCCTCGGCGGTGTCATCGCCTTCCTGGTCTGGCTCTGGATCTCCAACATGGCCATCATGCTCGGCGCCGAGCTGGACGCCGAGCTGGAGCGCGGCCGGGCCATCGCGGCCGGCCACCCGGCCGACGAGGAGCCGTTCCTGGAGCTCCGCGACACCCGCAAGCTCAAGAAGGGCTCCGAACACGGCCTGAGCCAGGGCTGACCACTCCGGCGCCGACCGACCGAGCACGGGGCTGCCGGCCGGCACCGGCCCCGCGCTGTGTGTGGGGACTTTCGGCGCGCAGCTCACCCAAACTCCCCACACATCGTCGCCTCAAGCTATGCGTGGGGACTTTTGGTGCGGAGCTCACCCAAACTCCCCACACACAGCGCAAAAAGCCGCTACGTGGGGACTTTCGGTGCGCAGCTCACCCAAACTCCCCACACATCGTCGCTTCAAGCTCTGCGTGGGGACTTTCGGTGCGCAGCTCACCCAAACTCCCCACACATCGTCGCTTCAAGCTCTGCGTGGGGACTTTTGGTGCGGAGCTCACCCAGACTCCCCACGCACGGCGGGCTACTTGCAGAGGAGTTTGGTCATGCGGTGGCCGGCGATGGTGAGGCCGACGGCGAACAGGGCCAGCAAGTAGAGGACGTCGATCAGCTGGGGCCAGCCGACCGAGCCCAGGCTGATGCCGCGGATCAGGTCGACCGAGCGGTACAGCGGGGACAGCTCGACCAGCCAGCGCAGCACCAGCGGATAGCCGGTGGCCGGGACGAACGTGCCGGAGAACAGGAACAGGGCGAACTGGCCGGCACCGATCAGGTCGAAATCCTGCCAGCTGCGGATCACCGTGGACGTCATCATGCCGAGCGCGCCGAAGGCGAAGCCGACCAGGACCGTGGCCGGGAACGCGGCGAGCGCCCGCAGCGGCGTGGTCAGATCCATCGCCACCATGATGGCCAGGAACGCCACCGAGTAGATGTTGCCGCGGATCATCGCCCAGGCCAGCTCGCCGAGCGCGATCTCGAACGGCCGGATCGGCGTGGCCAGCATGCCGTCGTACAGCCGCATGAACTTCATCTTGCCGAAGAAGTTGAAGGTGGTCTCGGAGAGCGCCCCGCTCATCGCCGACGACGCCAGCATGGCCGGTGCGACGAACTCGGTGTAGGTCACCAGCCGGCCGCCGGGCAGCTCGATGTCGCCGATCAGGGCGCCGACCCCGACACCGATCGAGAACAGGTAGAGCACCGGCTCCAGGAAGCCACCGAGCATCACCACCCAGTACGCCGAGCGCAGCGCCGTGACATTGCGCTCGGCGACCGACGCGGACCGGCGGCCGGCACCCTCGAAGGACACCAGTTTCGGCAGGACCATGGTCAGCACGACGTCACCACTCCGCTCATCTCAGACCACCAGCCGGCGCTGGAACCGCCAGTGCGCCAGGAACCAGCCCGCCACGCACCAGAGGATCAGGTAGAGCAGGTGCCACAGCCCGGCCAGGCCGGGGTTCAGCCCGAGCGTGGCGGCCCGGGTCAGGTCCACCGCGTGCCAGAGCGGCAACGCCCAGGCCACCCAGAGCAGCGGGTCGGGCAGCGAGTCGATCGGGAAGAACACCCCGGAGAACAGCGACATCGGCAGCACCGCGAAGCGGAACAGGATCGCCAGGTAGCTGTCGCTCGGGATGCTCGCCGTATAGGCCATGGCCGGGGCCGCGGAGGCGAAACCGATCAGCACCGAGAGCGGCAGGACGGCCAGCGCCCACGGTGACCGCAGCGTCCCGAAGGCCGCCGCGACCAGCACGAACGCCGAGACGCTGACCAGCACCCGGAACATCATGAAGGCCAGGTGACCGCCCAGCACGTCGGCCACCCGGAGCGGGGCGGCGGCCTGCCCGAAATACGACCGGACCCACTCGAAGCCGCTCAGCACCGGCCAGGTGGCCTCGCCGAACGCGGTCTGCAGCGCGGTCGAGGCGATCAGGCCGGGGACGATCCAGTCCAGATAGGCCGTGCCGTCGACGCCGGTCGTCACGTAACCGCCGACGCCCAGCCCGAAGCCGAGCATGGTCAGCAGCGGCAGCACCATCGTCGAGAGCGCACTCGACCGCCAGGTGCGCCGGTAGTTGACCAGGTGGTACTCCAGCACATACGCGGCAGGGGTCATCTCAGTCCACCAGGGTGCGGCCGGTGAGGTGGAGGAAGACGTCCTCCAGGCCGGCCCGGCGAACCAGGGCGCTGGCCGGGCTCAACGAGCGCCGGTGCACCTCGGCCAGGGCGTCGTCGCCGTCGGCGACGTAGAGCAGGATGCGGTCCGGCAGGACCTCGGTCCGGTCGCCGATGCCGTCGAGCTTCGACGCGTACGCACCCTGGTCCTCGGTCGGGAACCGCAGCTCGACCACCTCCCGGGTGGAGTGCTGCTCGATCAGCGACCGGGGTGAGCCCTCGGCCACGATCTTGCCGCCGTCCATCACCACCAGCCGGTCGCAGAGCTGCTCGGCCTCGTCCATGTAGTGCGTGGTCAGCACGAGCGTCACGCCCTGCTGCTTGAGCCGGAACAGCCGCTCCCAGACCAGGTGCCGGGCCTGCGGGTCGAGGCCGGTGGTCGGCTCGTCGAGCAGCACGATGTCGGGCTCGTTGACCAGTGCCCGGGCGATCGTCAGCCGGCGTTTCATCCCGCCGGAGAGCGGCTCGACCTTGCTGCCGGCCCGCTCGCCCAGCTGCACGAAGTCGAGCAGCTCGTCGGCACGGCGGCGGGCGGTGGCGCGCGGGATGCCGAAGAACCGCGCGTACGTCGTGAGGTTCTCCCGGACGGTCAGCTCGACGTCGAGGTTGTCGAGCTGGGGGCAGACGCCGAGCCGGGCCCGGATCCGCGGGCCGTCGCGCAGCGGATCCATGTCGAGGATCCGCAGCACCCCGCCGGTGGGTGGTGACACGCACCCGATCATCCGCATGGTGGAGCTCTTGCCGGCGCCGTTCGGCCCCAGGAAGCCGAACGCCTCACCGGGCTGCACGTCGACGTCGATGCCGTCGACAGCGGTGAAGTCGCCGAACCGTTTGATCAATCCGCGGGCGTGGATGAGGGAAGGCACATCCGCAGACCTTACGGAGGGGGTGCGACAGAATTCCGTGCGACGTCCACCAACGCGTCGGTCGCCTCGATCACCGCGGGCCAGTCCACCCAGCTCCCGGCGTCGTAGCGGACCGCCCAGCTCAGCCCGTCCCGCCCGCTGACCCGGCGGCCGACCACCCGCACCGCACCACGCTCCAGCTCGTGGTGCGTGGTGTACGCCACCGACCGGGTCACCCGGGACCGCACCTGGTCGGGAACCTCCCCCGGCTCCAGCAGCAGATAGGTCACGGCGGGGCCGTCCACCAGCACGGTGTAGCCGTCCCGCTCCTCGGCCGGCTCGGCCGGGGTGATCCGCAGCTCCCGCCCGGACCAGGCGGCCTTGTGGATCTCGTGCCAGCCCAGCCGGTCGGCGGCGCCGGGCAGCCAGAGCCCCCGGTTCGTCGCGACCAGCACACCGCCCTGCTCGCAGGCGCACCAGGCGATCACCCGCTCCTCCGCCTCGAGCGGGGGCCGGGACGCGGCCGGGAGGGCGGGTCGTCGTCGGAAGAGCTTCACATGCCACCTGCCGCCTGATCGCGCAGGGCTCGGGCCTGCTGTTCCAGCGAGAAGAGCTCCCCGGCGAGAGCGAGGTACTGGTCCTTGTGGGTGACCGGGTTGAGCCGCTGCACCTTGGACTTGAGATCGCGGATCCGGGTGGTCACCGCCGCGCCCTGCAACCGGGCCAGGGTGACCTGGACATACCGCGGGTCGACCACGCCGTCGGTGCGCAGCGGCTCCACCGCCAGCTCGCTGACCAGCCCCTGCGCGCCCAGGTCGGCGCAGGAGTCGCGGACCTTCTCGATCCAGACCACGCCGCCGGTCGCCGAGGACGCCCCGCCGGCCTGCTCCACCGCCTCCCGCAGCGCGGCCAGCACCGGGTCGGCGTAGTTCTCCGGCCCGAGCGCGTCGAACATCGGACCGGCCAGCACCGGTTCCTGCAGCGCCAGTTTCAGCGCCTCCCGCTCGACCAGCCGCTGAGGTGACTCGGCCGAACCCTGCCGGGGGGCCCGCGCCTCGGTCGCCTCGCCACGGGCCGCGTTCTGCACCGCCCGCTGCACCGGTTCCAGGTCCATGCCGAGGTCGCCGGCGAGCTTCCGGGCGTACTCCGGACGTTTTTCCCTGTCTTTGATCTTGGCCACCAGCGGCGCCGCGCGGCGCATGGCCTCGACCCGGCCCTCGACGGTGTCCAGGTCGAACTTGCTGATGGTGTGCCGCAGCGCGAAGTCGACGAGCGGCTCACGCCCGGCGATCATGTCGCGGACCGCGAGGTCACCGCGGGTCAGGCGCAGGTCGCAGGGGTCCATGTTGTCCGGGCTGACGGCGATGAAGGTACGCCCGACGAAGCGCTGGTCCTCCTCGAACGCCCGCAGCGCCGCCTTCTGCCCGGCCGCGTCCCCGTCGAACGTGTAGATGATCTCGCCGGTGAAGCTGTCGCTGTCCATCAGCAGCCGGCGCAGCACGTTGATGTGATCGACGCCGAACGCGGTGCCGCAGGTGGCCACCGCGGTCGGCTCGCCGGCCTCGTGACAGGCCATCACGTCGGTGTAGCCCTCGACGATCACCGCCCGGCCGCGCTTGGCGATCTCGCGTTTGGCGTGGTCGATGCCGTAGAGCACGTGCGACTTCTTGTAGAGCGGGCTCTCCGGGGTGTTCAGGTACTTCGGGCCGTCGTCGTCGTCGAAGAGCTTGCGCGCGCCGAACCCGATCACCTCACCGCCGAGGTCCCGGATCGGCCAGAGCAGCCGGCGGCGGAACCTGTCGATCAGCGAGCCGGAGCGGGCCGTCTTGGCCAGCCCGGCGGTGGTCAGCTCCTCGCCGGTGAAGCCCTGCATCCGCAGGTGCTTGCTGAGCGCGTCCCAGGAGTCCGGTGCGAAGCCGCAGCCGTATTTCTCCGCGGCGTCCCGGCCGAAGCCCCGCTCGGCGAGGAACTCGCGGGCCTTGCGCGCGCCGGGCGAGCCGAGCTGCTCGCGGTAGAAGTCGACGGCCGAGGCGTGCGCGGCGATCAGCCGCTGCCGCTGCCCGGCCTGCGGGCGCGGACCGGACGGCGCCGAGCCGTCGCTGGTGTCGTACCGCAGCTGGATGCCGGCCTTGCCGGCCAGCCGCTCCACCGACTCGATGAACGACAGGTGCTCGGCGTCCATCAAGAACTTGATCGCGTCGCCACCCTGGCCGCAGCCGTGGCAGAAATAGACGCCTCTCGATGGGGAGACGTTGAAGGACGGTGTCTTCTCGTCGTGGAAGGGGCAGAGCCCTTTCAGGTTGCCGCCGCCCGCCGAGCGCAGCGTCACCGTCTCACTGACCACGTCGGCGATCGAGGTCCGGTCACGGACCAGTGCGATGTCCTCGTCCTTGACCCTGCCCGCCACGGCATACATCCTGCCTCGCCCGGGCGCCGCTCCGCCAGCAGGGTCCGGGCGCGCCGTCAGGAGAACGAGCCGACCAGGGTCCGGTGCCAGGCCACGGCGGTGTGGTCGGTGAGCGACGCCACCTGATCGACGATCACGCGCAGGGCTTCGGCGTCGGTCGCGGCGGCCGCATGCTGCGGCCCGAAGAGCGGATCCAACCTCTCCGGGGTACGACTGAACGCCTCGACGAGTTCCACGATGATCGTGCGCTGCTGCTCGTACCAGTGCTCGGCGGCCCGGGTGCGCATCACGTACCGGAACGCCATGCCCTTGAGCAGCGCGCACTGGTTGCGGACGGTCCGCGGGACGACCAGGTCGGCGGCGTAGCGGCGCATCGGGTCGGTGCCGTACTGGCTGTGCGTGGCGCCGACCGCGGAGGAGACGAACCGGCCGGTCAGCACGCTGGTCATCCGTTTCAGGGTGATCTGCGCGCCGTACGAGCCGTCGTAGTCGCCGACGACCGCCACCGCCGGGTCGGCCAGCAGGTGGTCGAGGGCCTCGCCGAGCTGGTCGGCGGTCTCGTCGGAGTACGTCGCGGCCACGTCCGCGCACAGCTCGGCGCGTTCGGCCGGGTCGCGCAGCAGCGGGCCGAGCGCGAGGTAGCCGCCGTGCACGCCGTCCTCGACGTCGTGCACCGAGTAGGCCACGTCGTCGGCCCAGTCCATCACCTGGGCCTCCAGGCAGCGCCGGTCGTCGTCGCGGTCGCCGCGCATCCAGGTGAAGACCGGCTCGTCGTCGGCGTAGACCCCGAACTTGCGGGTGCCGGGCCGGCGGAACCACGGGTACTTGGCGCAGGCGTCCAGGGAGGCGCGGGTCAGGTTGAGGCCGGCGCCGGGCACCTTGGCCTCCAGCCGGCTGAGCACCCGCAGGGTCTGCGCGTTGCCCTCGAACCCGCCGCAGGACTGGGCGACCTGGTCGAGGGCGGACTCGCCGTTGTGCCCGAACGGCGGGTGGCCGATGTCGTGGGCCAGGCCGGCCACGTCCACCACGTCCGGGTCGCAGCCCAGCCGGGTGCCCATCTCCCGGGAGATCTGGGCGACCTCGAGGGAGTGCGTCAACCTCGTACGCAGGAAGTCGTCGGACCCGGCGGTGTGCACCTGCGTCTTGGCCGCCAGCCGGCGGAAGCCGGCCGAGTGCAGCACCCTGGCCCGGTCCCGCTGATACGGGGTCCTGGCGTAGCCGCTGTCCTTGGCGGGCTCGGATGCCCAGCGCTGGGCGTCGAAGGCCGTCATGTGATCACCCTAAGCCGGTTGTCCGGGTTGCCGATGGGTAGCGGTGGAGTCCGTTTCTCGCCGTCGTGGCGTCACGATCGTCGCCCGCCTCGGAATCATGGGCGGTGCCGGTCTTCTCTCGGTCGCCCTGGTGACCGGGTTCGCGATGCGCAACGCCGCCAACCAGTCCGCGGCAAACCAGGAGATCGCGGCGGTCAGTGAGGCGATGAGCGATCAGTGGAACGCCGACATGATGCACGACGCGCTCCGCGCCGACGTGATGGCGGCGATGTACGCGACGACGGCGGAGATGCGCACCACGTTCGCCGTCGACGAGGTCGCCGACCACGGGCAGACCATGCTCGCCATGTACGACGATGCCACGGCAATGGCCCCGGCAAGCCTGAAGTCAGACTATTCGGAGACGCGGGCGTCGGTGGTGGACTACACCAAGGCCGCCATCGACCTCGTCGCCCTGGCCGGAACCGATCATCGCGCCGCGGCAGCGGGCCTGTCCGGTTTCCTGGAGGTCTACTCGGCCCTGGAGGAGAAGCTCGGCTCCCTGGACGAGCGGATGTACGCCGAGGTCAAGTCCGCCGCCGCGCAGGGCGCCGAGGCGTCCTCGACCAGCAACCGGTTCATCGTGCTGGCCGCGCTGCTGGCCGCCCTGATCACCGCGGCCGCCTGCGCGCAGACCGTCCGCGCCGTGCGCCGGCCGCTGCGCGGGATGCTCGACGCCCTGCGCGCGCTGGCCCGGCGTGACCTGACCGTCCGCGCCCCGGTGATCAACCAGGACGAGCTGGGCGAGATGGCGACCGCGCTGAACGCGGCGACCACCGTGCTGCAGGGCACCGTCTCGGCGACCGCCGACCGGGTGAACGTGCTCACCGAGGCCAGTGCGGAGCTGCAGGCCCTGGCCGGCACCCTGGACCGGTCGGCCGAGCAGACCTCGGCACAGGCGCGCAACGCGGACACCTCGGCCGGGAACGTCTCCGGGTCGGTGACCGACATGATGACCGCGACCGGCGAGCTGTCCGCGTCGATCCGGGAGATCTCCCGGCAGACCGCGGCCGCGGCGGCCACCACGAACGAGGCGACCACCAGCGCGAACCGGACCGCGCAGGCGGTGGCCAAGCTCAGCGAGGCGAGCCGGGAGGTGGGCGACATCGTGCGGATGATCACTAAGATCGCCGCGCAGACGAACCTGCTGGCGCTGAACGCGACGATCGAGGCGGCCCGGGCCGGCACCGCGGGCAAGGGGTTCGCGGTGGTCGCCACCGAGGTCAAGGACCTGGCTCAGGAGACCACCCAGGCGACCGCGGACATCACCGCGAAGATCCAGACGATCCAGGAGATGACCACCAGCACGGCCGACGCGATCCAGGCGATCGCCTCGGTGATCACCCGGATCGACGACGGGCAGCGAACCATCGCGGCCGCGGTCGACCAGCAGTCGACCACCACCGATCAGCTGGCCCGCAACGTCGGGGCGGTGTCCTCGGCGGCCAGCGAGATCAGCGGCACGGTCTCGCACATCAGCACGTCCAGCGCGAACACCGCGGAGGGCGCGAACACCACCCGGCACTCGGCCGAGCTGGTCAGCGGCGCGGCCGGCGAGATCCGCACGCTGATCAGCGAATTCCGGTACTGATCAACGGGCGGGCGGCACTTCGTGCGCTGATCAACGAGTGGGCGGCACTTCGTGCGCTGATCAACGGGCGGGCGGCACTTCGTGCGCTGGTCAACGGGCGGCCAGGACGCAGAACTCGTTGCCCTCGGGGTCGGCCAGCACCACCCAGGACACGTCACGCTGCCCGATGTCGACCGGCCGGGCGCCCATGTTCACCAGGCGCTCCACCTCGTTGCCCTGATCGTCCGGGCGCAGGTCCAGGTGCAGCCGGTTCTTGCCCTTGCGGACGTCGGTGACCGGGGTGAACAGCAGGCCGGGCAGCTCGTCCGGGCGGCGCCGGATCTCCACGTCGCCGGCGTCCTCGTCGACGATCTGGTAGCCGAGCGCCTCGGCCCACCAGGCCGCGAGCCGGGCGGGGTCCTCCGCGTCCACCACGACCTGCTCCCAGCGACTGGGCATGCGACCTCCAGAATATCGACGTGTGACGATCAGATTACGCGACTCCGGCGGGTGACCCCGGGGTCCGACGCACCGGCCGTGCGACGGCGGCACTCGATGACTGCCGCAGGATGACGATCCGTGATTCCCGTTCACCGGTACGGCCCACCCGGCCTGCACCGGTCCGCGCGATGCCGCGTCAGCGCCGCACCCGGGCCCGGATACCGCGCACTCGACCATGACGCACAACGCGTGCGACTTGTAGCCGCAGGGTCACCGGAGGATGGCCCACGGTGGCGGGGTACGGCGATGGGTCGAACGTCACCGGACATCTGACATCTGACTGAACACGGCCGGGCGACGAAGCCCGGTAGCAGCGCTGAGGAGAGATGTGCCCGGCGTCGATCACTGCCTACAGGAGGCCATGACGATTCCTGGCGCCGTCGGAGCCAGCATCGTCGACTACACCACGGGCTTTCCGGTCGCCACGACCGGAGCCGCCCCCAATGCCGATCACGAGGGCGCGGCGGCCGGAACCGCGGAGGTGGTCCAGGCCGCGAACAGCCGGTCGCTGTTCGTCTCGGCCATCCCGCACGACCTGCTCGAAGACCTGATCATCACGACCGCCGGGGGCTACCACCTCCTGCGCGTCGTCCAGACCGAATTCGACAGCCGCCTGGTGCTCTACGTCTGGCTGGACCGGGTGCGCGGCAACCTCGCCGTGGCCCGCCGCAAGATGCAGCGCCTCGCCGACGAGCTCGTCGCGTCATGACCAACGCACGCACCAGTGAGGAGTAACGGTGGCCGCCACGAAGACCGCCGCGCCCGGCGATCTGCTCGCGCAGATCGCTGACGAGCGGCAGACCGGAGCGCTGGTGGTGGGCGGCCATCCCGGCGGCGCGGTCTACGTCTTCGAGGGCCGGGTCATCTACGCCGAGTCGCCGGCCGCGCCAGGGGTCGGCGAGCTGCTCACCTCGTCCGGCCGGCTGGCCGGGCGTACCTGGCAGAACGCGCTGGACCTGGGCACCTCGACCGCCCGGGTCGGCCGCCTGCTCGTCGAACAGGGACATCTCACCCAGGGGGAGCTGGAGCTGTGCGTGCTGGGTGCGACCTACGACGCGGCGTACTTCGTGCTGGCCGCGGCGACCGGGCCGGTCGAGTTCCTGCCGTCCGCGACGCACTGGCTGGGCCCGGTGGTGCACATCGACACGGCGGCGGTGCTGCGCGAGGTGCGCCGGCGGGTGAAACTGCTCGACGACATCATCCCGAACGCGCGGATCGACACCGCGCCGGTCACCCCGGTGGCCCGGCCGCCCCGGGAACGGGTCACGGTCACCGCGCTGCAGTGGGAGCTGCTGATCCACGCGGACGGCCAGCGCACCCCGGCGGACCTGGCTCTGCTGCTGGGGCGCGCCGGATACGCGACGATCCAGGAACTGCGGCGGCTCGCGGCGCTGGGACTCATCGAACTGCCCGAGGTACGCGTACCGGAGAACTCGGACTTCGTGCGTCTGCCCCAGCACCGTCGCGAGGTGGCGCCGGTGAGCCGCCCCGCGCCGGAGACCGCGGAGGCCCCGGTCGTACCGGTGATCAGCGGACCGGCACCGGACCGGCACCCGCCGTCGGACAGCGGACCTCCCTCCGGTGCTCCCCCGCCGGCCGCGACGCTCCCGCCGCCGGCGCCGCCACCCGGGGAGGGCAACACCGGGCCGAACCGGCTCCCCCGGCTGGCGCGCCGCAAACCCGGCGCGAAGCTGCCGAAGGAACTCGCCGGCATCCCGGACCCGCCGGTGCACCAGGGCACCGACGAAGTCCTGCTCAAACGCATACGCACCGCATTGAGGGCACTGCGGTGACGCGCGCACCCCCGATATGGAGAAGGAGCGTCCGAGGATGACGGTGGACCCGGCGGTACTCGACGAGCTCGGCCGCCTGCGCAGCAGGTTGCCGGAGCTGTCCGGCAGCGTCCTGGCCACCGCCGACGGGCTGGTCGTCGCGCACGACTCGCACGGCATCGAACCGGACACCCTGGCCGCTCTCGCCGCGGCGCACCTGGCGCTGGCGCGCCGGTTCGCGCACGCGGTCAACCACGGTGAGTTGCGGGAGTCCGTCGTCGAGTGCGACGGCGGGTACATCACCTCGTACACCGCCGGGCCGAACGCCCTGCTCACCGTGGTCACCTCGGGTGACGCGAACCTCGCCATGGTGCACCTGGAGGCCCGGCGCTGCGTACGCCGGATCGTCAAGCTCATGGCTCTGGAGACCGCACAGCACCGGCACCTGCGACCGGAGATCCCGCAACAGACCGGTCCCTCGACGGCACCGCTGGCTCGGCGGAACCCGCTGGCCAACCTGTCGAACGCTCCGCGCCATCGCACCACGGCTGGATGAACCAGCAGACCTACCGCGGCACCCGCCGCACCCCACCGGCACCGCCGACCGACGGCGGGCCGCCATCCCACCGCACTGGAGGAACGAATCCCATGCCCGATATGGACACCGCACTCAAAGAGATCATGGAGATCGACGGCTGCATCGGCGTCGCTCTCGTGGACCACACCAGCGGCATGGCCCTGGGCACCGTCGGCGGCGGCAAGGAACTCGACCTGACCGTCGCCGCGGCCGGCAACACCGACGTGGTCCGGGCGAAGCTGCGCGCGATGGAGATGCTCAACCTCTCCGAGAAGATCGAGGACATCCTCATCACGCTGGAAACCCAGTACCACATGATCCGACCGCTCACGAGCCGGCAGGGGAAGGGGCTGTTCCTCTACGTGGCGCTGCGCCGGGACCGGTCGAACCTGGCCATGGCCCGGCACCAGCTGCGCCGCGTCGAGAACGACCTCGACGTCTGATCCCCGTCGTGTAGACCGTGATCGCCACCCCCGGCGGGGAGGGCTCGCACCGCCCTCCCCGCCCACGAACTCGGCAGATTTGAAGTCAGCGGGCCCTGACCGGGGGGACCCGGGCCTGGCCACTACCATTTGCGGCATGTCGGCCCGGGAGATATTCGAACGTGTGCGGGCCGGAGATCTCGATCATGAGACAGCCCTGGACCTGCTGACCGGTGCGCCGGCCGCCGAGACGGACGCGGCGTTGGCCACCGCGCTGGACGGTGAGTTCGACAGGCTGTTCCGCGACGGGTGGCAGCCGGCCGAGTTGCACCGGGTCATCGCACGACGGGGTGACCCGATCCAGGGCCGGGTGGTCGCCGAGGCGGCCGCCGCGTTCCTGGTCGGCAAGGATCCGGTTGACGACGGCTGGCGTGACCAGGTCGTACAGATAAAATCGGCCGAAGGCCGCAAGCCGGATCGGATCGCGGTCCTGGACGCGTCCCTCGGTCTGCTGGCCGAGTTGCGGCTTCTGCCCGGCATCGAGATCCTGGTCCCGCCGCCCGGCACCCCCGCGACGGTCGTGCACCAGCACGCCGACCGGCGGCTGCTCGACCGGGTGCGTGCCCTGCTGGCGAAGGCCGAGGCGACCGACTTCCCGGCCGAGGCGGAGGCGTACAGCGCGAAGGCGCAGGAGCTGATCACCCGGTACCGGATCGAGGAGGTCACCGCGCCGGCCGTGGACGTGGTGCCGTTCGCCCGCCGGATCGGGGTGGATCACCCCTACGAGAACGAGAAGGCCGGGCTGCTCGACGCGATCGCCAAGGCCAACGCGTGCCGCACGGTCTGGTCGCCGGAGCTGGGCTTCACCACGATCTTCGGGTTCGACGCCGACATCGACGCGGTCGAGCTGCTCTACACCTCGCTGCTGGTGCAGGCGAACAAGGCGATGACCCGGGACGAGCCGGCCAAGGGCAAGGCCCGGGTGAAGGCGTTCCGCCGGTCGTTCCTGGTCGCCTACGGGGTGCGGATCGGCGAGCGGCTGCGGCAGGCCGCCGAGCGCGAGTTCGAGGGGCACAGCGACCTGCTGCCGGTGCTGCGCAGCCGGGACGTGCAGGTGCGCGCCGCGATGGACCGGGTCTTCCCGACCACGGTCCGGGCCCGGGCCAGCCGGGTGCACAGCCTCGAGGGCTGGGACTCCGGCCGGGCCGCGGCCGACGAGGCGCAACTGCGTTGACCGGTGCGGCAGACTGAGGGCATGCATCCGGTTTGACGCTGACACCGGTATCTCACCCGGGCCTGCGCCGAGGGTGTGCCGCTCTACCCGGTCTACGCGCTGCTGTTCGCCGACGCCGGGCTCACCACCGGCGCGATCTCGTCACTGTTCGCGATCTGGTCGGTGGTCGCGTTCGCGGGCGAGATCCCGGCCGGCGCGCTCGCCGCGACGGTGCTGGCCGCTCCGGCGTACACCGCCGGCTCACCGTGCTGGTCGCCCTGACCGCCGTTCCGCTGCTCCTGGTGAGTCGGTTTTCCGCCTGGTAGCGGCGGGTCTCGCCGCTGGTTGATACGGTCGGCGCCGCACCACCTTCGGTACGCGCGCGAGAGCAGGAGCCGGCATGGGTCTTTGGGACAAACTCAAGGGTGAGCTGGTTGACATCATCGAGTGGCTCGATGACAGCCGGGACACCATCGTCTGGCGGTTCCCGCGGTACCAGAACGAGATCAAGATGGGCGCCAAGCTGATCGTCCGGGAGTCGCAGACCGCGGTCTTCGTGAACGAGGGCACGATCGCCGACGTCTTCCCGCCCGGCACCCACACGCTGACCACGCAGAACCTGCCGATCCTGTCCACCATCAAGGGCTGGAAGTACGGCTTCGACTCGCCGTGGAAGGCCGAGGTGTACTTCGTCAACACCCGGCAGTTCACCGACATGAAGTGGGGCACGCAGAACCCGGTGATCGTCCGGGACGCGGAGTTCGGCGCGGTCCGGCTGCGGGCGTTCGGCAGCTTCGCGATGCGGGTGTCCGACCCGGCCCGGCTGCTGACCGAGCTGGTCGGCACCGACCCGCAGTTCCGCACCGCCGAGGTCCAGGAATACCTGCGCCAGCTGGTCGTCAGCCACCTGGGCAGCGCGCTCGCCACGTCCGGCGTGCCACTGCTCGACCTGGCCGCCAAACAGCAGAGCATCGGCACCACGCTGTCCGCGGTGCTCACCGACGAGCTCGCGCCGTCCGGCATCGCGATCCCCCGGTTCATCATCGAGAACATCTCGGTGCCGCCGGAGGTGGAGGAGGCGCTGGACAAGCGCACCTCGATGGGCGTGGTCGGCAACCTGGACGCGTATACGAAGTTCCAGACCGCGAACGCGATCGAGGACGCCGCGAAGAACCCGGGCGGCGCCGGCGACGCGTTCGGGATCGGCATCGGGATGGCCGCCGGGCAGCGCGCCACCCAGTCGATGAACACCCCGGCCGCCGCACCGCCGGCCGCCGGGCCGCCGCCGCTGCCGGTCGGCGAGTGGTTCGCCGCGATCGGCGGCCAGCAGCAGGGCCCGTTCGACGTGGCCGCGCTGACCGGGCACGCCTCGTCCGGCGCGCTCACCCGGGAGACCCTGGTCTGGCGCAACGGGCTGGCCGGCTGGACCGCGGCCGGGCAGGTGCCCGAGCTGAGCGCCGTCTTCGCCGCGGTGCCGCCGCCGCTACCCCCGCAGGGCTGACCGTGTCCCAGCAGACCCAGACGCAATATCCGTGTTCCGGCTGCGGGGCGAGCCTCGAGTTCGCCCCCGGCACGACCGTGCTGAAGTGCCCGTACTGCGGCACCGAGACACCGGTCGCGGCGGCCGACCGGGCGATCCGCGAGCACTCCTGGGCCGCGTTCACCGGCCTGCCGCGCAAACCGATCGCCACCCTGGCGCCGCATGTCTTCACCTGCCGGGGCTGCGGCGCGGTGACACAGAGCGACAAGATCTCCGAGCGGTGCCAGTTCTGCGGGGCGGCGCTGGTCGCCGACGTCACCTCCGGCGAGCAGGTCGTGCCGGAGGCGGTGCTGCCGTTCCTGATCGACCGGCCGGCCCTGCGGGAGGCGCTGCGGGGGTGGGCGTCGTCGCGGTGGTTCGCGCCGAACAGCCTCAAGCGGGTGAGCGAGGCCGAGTCGTCGCACAGCTCGTACCTGCCGCACTGGACGTATGACGCGAACACCGTCTCGGCGTACCGGGGTGAGCGCGGCGACCACTACTGGGAGACCGAGAGCTACACCGAGAACGGCGAGACGAAGACCCGGCAGGTCCAGAAGACCCGCTGGTGGTCGGCGAACGGCGTGGTCTCCCGGACGTTCGACGACGTGCTGGTGACCGGCACCACCCGGGTGATGCCGAAGCACCTGGACGCGCTCGAGCCGTGGCCGCTGCCGGACGCCGAGCCGTACCGGCCGGACTACCTGGCCGGCCACGAGACGCTGCGCTACGACGTCGAGCCGGAGGCCGGGCTGGACGCCGCGAAGTCCCGGATGGCCTCGGTGATCGAGGACGACTGCAAGCGCGACATCGGCGGCGACGAGCAGCGGGTGCACTCGGTCGACACGGAATACCACGACCTGACCTTCAAGCTGATGCTGCTGCCGGTCTGGATCGCGTGCTACCTGCACGCCGGCCGCACCTTCAACGTCCTGGTCAACGGCCGGACCGCGGAGGTCGCCGGCGAGCGCCCGTACAGCGCCGCGAAGATCACCGCCACGGTGATCGCCGCCCTGCTCCTGATAGCCACGATCGTGGTGGCCATCCAGCTGCACCGCACCGGCCGCATCTGACCCCGGGCCGCTTTTCACAACCCCATCGGGTACGCGTACGGAGCGCCCGTCCGCAGGCTACGAGCCGAGTCCCGCCCGTGCGGCCGCGCGACCTCCGCGCACCACCGGGCCGCAGCGCGCCTCCGGTCCCGGCTGGTCCTCAGGGGTGTCTCCGCATCGCGGAGACACCCCTGAGAGCCAGCCATAAACCGCAACCCGCACGCATTTCGCCCGTCGATGACACGAGTGCCAAAAACGGCTAGCGAAGCGAGGCCGTTTTTGGCACTCGTGTCATCGACTCCAAGGGGCGAAATGCCGCCGAGCGGAGCGAGGCCAGCTAGCTCAGCCGCCGGAGTCTTCCATCTCGGCGCCCTCCGGGACGATGTCGTCGTCGCGGGAGTCGAGCCAGCCGTGCGGGAGGGAGACCTTGCCCGGTGCGTTGATCCGGCCGCGCGGCTGGCCCAGCGACTCCGGCGGGAACGGAATGGCCGGGTCGAGCTTGGCCAGCAGGTCGTCCAGCTCGGTCAGCGAGGAGGTCATCGCCAGGCTGCGGCGCAGGTCACCGCCGACCGGGAAGCCCTTCAGGTACCACGCGACGTGCTTGCGGAAGTCGGCGCAGCCGTGCCGCTCGTCCTCCAGCGCCTCGACGAGCAGCTGGGCATGCCGCGACATGATCTTCGCGACCTCGCCGAGGGTGGGCAGCACCGGCTGGTAGCCGGCGCCCTGGGTGAACGCGGCCTCCAGGTCGGCGAAGAGCCACGGGCGGCCCAGGCAGCCGCGGCCGACGACCACACCGTCGACGCCGGTGTGCGCGACCATCCGCAGCGCGTCCGAACCCTCCCAGATGTCGCCGTTGCCCAGCACCGGCACGTCGAGCGCCTGCTTGAGGGTGGCGATCGCGTCCCAGTCGGCCTCACCGGAGTAGCGCTGCTCGGCGGTGCGCGCGTGCAGCGCCACCGCGGCGACACCGGCGTCCTGCGCGGTGAGGCCGGCTTCGACGTACGTCAGGTGGTCCTCGTCGATGCCCTTGCGCATCTTGATGGTCAGCGGAATGCCGTACGCGGAAGCCGCCTCGACCGCCTGCCGCACGATCCGGCCGAACAGCTTGCGCCGCCAGGGCAGCGCCGAGCCGCCACCGCGGCGGGTCACCTTCGGCACCGGGCAGCCGAAGTTCAGGTCGACGTGATCGGCCAGGTTGTGCTCGCCGACCATCCGGACCGCGGCCGCGGTCACGTCCGGGTCCACACCGTAGAGCTGCAGGCTGCGGAAACCCTCGTCCTCGGCGAACGCGATCATCTTGAGCGTCTTGGGGATCCGCTCCACCAGCGCCCGGGTGGTGATCATTTCGCAGACGTAGACGCCGCCGCCCTGCTCGCGGCAGAGCCGCCGGAACGCCACATTGGTGATCCCCGCCATCGGAGCGAGCACGACGGGCGGGTTGACGGTGTGGTTGCCGAGCATGAGCGGTGCGGTCACGCGCTCCAGGGTGACACGCCCAGCCCGGCAACCCCGAATCGGCCGGTGGGTCAGCGGTCGTTCTCGCGCGTGATCAGCGTGTCCAGCATGCCGATGATCCGCTCCACGCCGTCTTTGAGGAGGTGCAGGTCGATGGTGTGCGCCGCAAGCGCCTCGGCATGTTCTTTATGCATCGCAGTGTGCCTATGGAGCAATGCGGTGTGCTCGGACTGGGTCTTTGCGACAGCTTTGAGCATTTTGTCCTGAGCGGCCAGCTTGAGGCCGAGGTCGGACTGGTCCTCGTCTTGGGCGGCACGGAACCTCTCCTGCTCGTCCATCCGCTTCTCCAGTCGGGTCACACGCTCTTCCACGGTGGGCATCGGTGCCTCCAGGGGTGAAGGTTAGCCGGGTCGACGGACCGGCGGCGCGTCTTTCACGCTGCGGAGGACTATAGGCGTGGGGCAAGTCGTCGCGCGACCCCTTGACTCGTGCTTTTCCGGCGGGCTTCTGGCAGAGTCGGGGGTGTGAGTGATGAGCAGAGTCCGCGCCGGCTGGTGGCCGTCTTCGCGTCACCGGTGGCCGAGATGCTGGCCCGGTTCGGGGTGGAGCTGGGCTACCAGGTCGTCCTGGTCGAGCCGGATCCGGGCCGGCTGGGCGGCACCCCTCGGGCACACGGTGACGCCCTCGTCGCCGACCTCGCGGCCGCCGAGCTGACCGAGCACACCGACGTGTTGATCACCGACCATCACCGGCCGGAGATCGGCACGCTGCTCAAGGAGGCGCTGGAGCGGCCCACCCGCTGGGTCGGCATCCTGGGCAACCCGCGGCACGAGGGCCCGCACCTGGCGGCGCTGCGCGAGCTCGGGGTCGCCGAGGATCAGATCGCCCGGGTGCACCGCCCGGTCGGGCTGAACATCGGCAGCCGGACCGGTGCGGAGATCGCCGTGGCGGTGCTGGCCGGCCTGATCGCCGACCGCAACGACCGCCCCGGCGGCTTCGAGTTCTGACCCGAGGCCGCCGGGACGCCGCGCGTCAGGGAACGCTGATGTTGAAGGTGATCGGGTCATCGCCCTCGGTTGCGCCCCACAGCCGGGGCTGCGAACCGTTGTAGGACGGCTGGTAGGACAGGTTCTCCAGCCCGCCGATCACTGCCTGCTGGTGCGGCGACTGGCCGGGCACGGCCTTGTGGAGGCAACCACGGTCGACCGCCGCGCACACCCCGGCGATGAACCAGTTGGCACCGTCGCTGGCGATGCCCTGCATGGACCAGATCGGCGACGAGAACGCCTCCTCGGCGTGCACCTTGCCGTCCGCGCTGAGCGTCGGGAGCGCGGTCGCCGAGCTGATCGGCCAGCGGATCGCACGGCCACCCGCCCGGACGGGACTGTCCTTGGAGACGTACTCGGCCGAGACCATGGAATCGGGGGAAGCGCCCCGCCGGTCCAGGCTCAGCGCATTGAGGCAGAGCCGGATGCCGGTGATCGGATTACATCCCGCGGCGTCGCCGGTGAAGTACTCGCCGACCTGCGGCAGCACGTACCGGTGCCAGCGACCACTGGGCGCCGCCGACCCGTCCGCGCCGAAGCCGACCTCCTCCTCGGAGCGCGTCGTCGCCCACAGGTGGCGCAGGCTGAACGCGTGCAACTGGCCACCGTCGGCGACCAGGAGCGTGTTGCCGTACCAGACGACGCCGTCGGCGTGGTTCCACTCGAGCGTGCGGAAGTTGTCCACCCCACCGGTGGTGGTCGGGACGACGAGCAGCACGTCGCGGAACTTCAGCTTGCTGGTGTCGGTGTAGTCGACGAAGGTGAGCCGGGAGAACGCGTCGTTGGGGCCGTGCCAGCTGGCCACCGCGATCTTCCGGTCCTGCCAGATCCCGTTCGGCTGCGCGTCCCACGACCCGCTGATGCCCTGCGGGGTCCAGGTCAGCCCCCAGCCGTCGTCCCGGGGGTCCCAGCAGAAGCCCTTGGCGTCCAGCGTGGTCGGGAAACCAGTGGGCGTGTGGCACAAGCCCCAGGTCGGCTTGAAGTCCTGCGTGCCGTCGAGAGCCGACCCGAGCGACGCGGCCGGGGTGACCTTGCCGCTCGCCTCGATCCGGCTGATGATGTCGCCGTACCGCTGGAAACTGTCCGACGGGTCCAGCACGAACGACGACGCGTCGATGGCGGCGAAGGCCGCCGCCGCGGACGCCGGGCCGGGGCCGATCGCCACCGCGGTCAGTCCGATCACCATCGACGCCCCGGTGGCCAGCAGGCGTCGCCCCCATGAACTTCTCGACATATACACACCCTTCACTGTGGACGAAGGGGTCATATTAACGACGCCGGGCAACGCCTCGCGGCACCCGGCGTCGTCACACGTCTCAGCAGCCCGGCAGGCGCTTGATCAGGTAGTCCTCGATCTGGCTGAGCGAGACCCGCTCCTGCTTCATGGTGTCCCGGTCCCGGACGGTCACCGCGTCGTCCTCGAGGGTGTCGAAGTCGACGGTGACGCAGAACGGGGTGCCGATCTCGTCCTGCCGGCGGTACCGGCGGCCGATCGCCTGCGAGTCGTCGAACTCGACGATCCAGCGCTTGCGCAGGTCGGCGGCGAGACCCTTGGCCTTCGGGGACAGGTCGGGGTTGCGCGACAGCGGCAGCACCGCGACCTTGACCGGCGCCAGCCGCGGGTCGAACCGCATGACCGTGCGCTTGTCGACGCCACCCTTGGTGTTCGGGGCCTCGTCCTCGTCGTACGCCTCGAGCAGGAACGCCAGCACCGCGCGGGTCAGGCCGGCGGCCGGCTCGATCACGTACGGCGTCCAGCGCTCGCCCTTCTCCTGGTCGAAGTAGGAGAGGTCGACACCGGAGTGCTTGGAGTGCGTCGCCAGGTCGAAGTCGGTGCGGTTCGCGATGCCCTCGAGCTCGGCGAACTCGGTGCCACCGAACTGGAAGCGGTACTCGATGTCGACGGTCCGCTTCGAGTAGTGCGAGAGCTTCTCCTTGGCGTGCTCGTAGAAGCGCAGGTTGCTCTCGGACAGGCCCAGGTCCCGGTACCAGTCCCAGCGCTGCTGCAGCCAGTACTCGTGCCACTGTTCGTCGCTGCCCGGCGGGACGAAGAACTCCATCTCCATCTGCTCGAACTCACGCGTACGGAAGATGAAGTTGCCCGGAGTGATCTCGTTCCGGAAGCTCTTGCCGACCTGCGCGATGCCGAACGGCGGCTTCTTGCGCGCCGCGGTCGCCACGTTCGCGTAGTTGACGAAGATGCCCTGAGCGGTCTCCGGGCGCAGGTAGTGCATGCCCTCGGTGCTCTCGGTCGGCCCGAGGTACGTCTTCATCAGGCCGTTGAACATCTTCGGCTCGGTGAAGGTGCCCTTGTTGCCGCAGTTCGGGCAGTTCAGCTCCTGCAGCGAGGCCGGCGGGTTGCCGTGCTTGGCCTCCCACGCCTCTTCCAGGTGGTCGGCCCGGAAGCGCTTGTGGCAGGACTGGCACTCGGTCAGCGGGTCGACGAACGCGTCGAGGTGACCGGAGGCGGCCCAGACGTCCCGGTTCAGGATGACTGCCGAGTCCAGGCCGACGATGTCGTCGCGCTGCTGGACCATGGTCCGCCACCACTGGCGACGGACGTTCTCCTTCAGTTCGACGCCCAGCGGACCGTAGTCCCAAGCCGAGCGGGTTCCTCCGTAGATCTCACTGGAGGGAAAGACGAAGCCCCGGCGCTTGGCAAGGCTGACAACGGAATCGATACGGTCGGCAGGCATGAGTCTCCTACGCCGGCTGGGTGTCGGCGGGGGTATCGGTATGTGGTTTGGACGATTAGCGAGGTTACTCCCCTAGAGAGCACACCTCGAATGCGCCCGTGCTGGTGTTCTGCCCGAGCTGGGCCTCCACCTGATCGACTTTGCCGCCCGGATAGGTCAGGTCGACCGGGACGTCACCGCTGACCAGATCGACGTCGCCGACGTGGAAACTGTCGAACTTGTCGCGCTGCGACATCTCGTCCCGGAACTCGTCGAGGCTCTGGCGATCCTTGGTCCGCTGGCAGAGCTGGTCGTACGCGCTGTCGTAGTCGGCGTCCTGGACGGCTTCCAGGTAGTCGCTGACCACGGTCTGCGCCTGCTCGTTGACCGCGCCGGTCATCGCGACGCCCAGGCCGATCACGGCGGCCAGCCCGCCGCCGCAGATCAGCACCAGCACGCCGGCACCGATGCCCAGGCCGAACCCGATCCGCCGGCCACGGCCCTCGACCGGTGGCGCCGGGAACGGCGGGTGCACCCCGGGACCGGGCGGCGGAGGGGGCGCGGTCGGCTGCGCGTACTCCGGAGGCTGGTACTGGGGCAGCGTGCTCATCGGTTCAGCCTAATGTTCAGCGCCACTGCTCGGCGGCCCGGTCGCTGGCGGCGACCTCGACCGGCTCTCCCGGGCCGGCACTGGCCAGGGTCTCGAACGCGGACGGCTCGTCGATCGACAGCGCGAGCAGCGGGGTGGCGTGCACCTTGACGTCGAAGTTGCCGAGCGCCCGGCGGTAGGCTCCGACGGATTCCCACTCGGTCACCAGGATCCAGGTCTCGGTGTCCTCCAGCGCCCGGGTGAGACGGCCGGACAGGTAGCCGTGGCACGCGGCGAGGGCGGCGAGCGCGGCATGCGCGCGGTCCAGGAAACCGTCGTGCGTGTCCGGCAGGACCAGGAATCGGTTGAGCACCAGCATGTGACGAAGGGTACGCACGCCGAGGAGGAGCCGCTGTGACGACGTCCGACCATTTTCTGCGCCGGCTGGCCCGGGTGAATCCGACCACCGCGTTCCTCGGGGCGCTGGTCCTGCTGCTGGCCGGGTTGTTCCTGCCCGGGGTGGTGGGCGCGCTGCTGCTCGGCGCGCTCGCGGCCGGGCTGGCCGCGCTCACCGTCACCACCTGGCCGGTGCAGACCGCCATCACCCGGCTGGTCCGGTTGGTGCTGCTGACCCTGCTGATCGTGGCCGTGGTGGCGAAGATCCTCTGACCCATGCGCTTTTGACAATCATTGTCATTATCGATCACAGTTGGTGTCATGATGCGCCGCCTGCTGACCTCGCTGCTCGTGCCGGCCGTCCTGGCCGCGCTGGCCGGCTGCGGCGCGCCGGCGAGCGCCGACGGGCGGATCCCGATGGTGGCCGCGTTCTACCCCCTGCAGTTCGTCAGCGAGCGCGTCGGCGGTGACCTGGTCCGGGTCACCAACCTCACCAAACCCGGCGCCGAGCCGCACGACGTGGAGCTGAGCCCGCGCCAGGTGGCCCGGATCTCGGACGCGTCGCTCGCGGTCTACCTGCACGGCTTCCAGCCCGCGGTGGACGACGCGATCAAGCAGAACGCCACCGGCAAGGGTTTCGACGCGGCGGACGCGGTGACGCTGGAACACGCCGAGGAGTCCGACGAGCACGACCACGAGCACGGCGCCGACCCGCACGTCTGGCTGGACCCGACCCTGCTGGCCGCGATCAGCGACCGGCTCGCCGCGCGGCTGGCCCAGGTCGACCCGGCGCACGCCGGCGACTACACCGCCCGCGCCGCCACCCTGCACGCCCAGCTGATCGCGCTGGACGGCGAGTTCGCGGCCGGGCTGGCCACCTGCGAGCGGCGGGAGCTGGTCACCAGCCACACCGCGTTCCACTACCTGGCCGAGCGCTACCACCTGACCCAGATCGGGATCACCGGCGTCGACCCGGAGGCCGAGCCGTCACCGCGCCGCCTCGCCGAGGTCGCCGCCGACGCCCGGGCACACGGCACCACGACGATCTTCTTCGAGACGCTGGTCAGCCCGAAGGTCGCCGAGACGATCGCCCGCGAGGTGGGCGCGTCCACGGCGGTGCTCGATCCGCTGGAGGGCCTGACCGACCCGGACGCGGACTACTTCTCGGTGATGCGGGCCAACCTGTCCGCGCTCACCACGGCGTTGGGATGTGAACCATCATGAGCGTTGTCGAGGTGCGTCACCTGGCGGCCGGCTATGACGGCCGGGAGATCCTGCGGGACGTCGATCTGAGCGTCGCCTCCGGCGACGTGGTGGCCGTGCTGGGCGCGAACGGCTCCGGAAAATCCACGCTGATCCGCACGATTCTCGGTCTGGTCCCGGTCCGCCGCGGCGAGATCGACCTTTTCGGTACGGCACAGCGCCGGTTCCGCCAGTGGTCCCGGATCGGGTACGTCCCGCAGCGGATCGGCGCCGGCAGTGGCGTGCCGGCCACGGTCGGCGAGGTGGTGGCGTCCGGGCGGCTGGCCCGGCGCGGCCTGTTCCGCCCGCCGGGCGCCGCCGACCGTGCCGCCGTCAACGAGGCCCTCGCCGCGGTCGGCCTGCTGGACCGGATCGGCGACCCGGTCGGCACTCTCTCCGGTGGCCAGCAGCAGCGCACCCTGATCGCCCGCGCCCTGGCCGGCAAGCCGGACCTGCTGGTGCTGGACGAGCCGACCGCCGGGGTGGACGCGGCCAGTCAGGAGGCGTTCGCCGGCGCGCTGACCGAGTTCGCCGCGAACGGCGGGACGATCATGCTGGTGCTGCACGAGCTCGGCCCGCTGCGGCCGCTGATCGGGCGGGCCGTGGTGGTGCACGACGGCCGGATCGCGCACGAGGGTGTGCCGCCGGAGCCGGCCGGGCACCACGCCGAGCCGGGTCACGACCACGTGCACCCGCACGCCGACGAGGCGAAGGCCGGCATCTGCGAGTGGGCGCCGACCGAGGGGACCAAGGCGTACTGATGGATCTTTTGACTTATCCCTTCATGCTCCGCGCGTTGGCCGGCGCGCTGATAATCGGGCTGGCGGCGCCGGCGCTCGGCATCTACCTGGTCCAGCGGCGGCTCTCGCTGATCGGCGACGGGATCGGGCACGTGGCGCTGACCGGCGTCGGTGTCGGCCTGCTCACCCATCAGTCGCCGGTGCTCACCGCGGTGCTGGTGTCGGTGGCCGGCGCGGTCGCCGTCGAGCTGGTCCGCGAGCGCGGGCGCACCTCCGGCGACCTGGCCCTGGCCCTGCTGTTCTACGGCGGCATCGCGGGCGGCGTGGTGCTCGTCGGGCTCTCCGACGACAGCAGCAACGCCAGCCTCATGCAGTACCTCTTCGGCTCGCTGATCACCACGTCACCGCAGGACATCGCGGTGATCGCCGGACTGGGCGCGGCGGTGCTGATCGCCATGCTGGTGTTCCGCCCGGCCCTGTTCGCGCTCTGCAACGACGAGGAGTACGCACGGGTCAGCGGCCTGCCGGTGCGTACGCTCAATCTGCTCCTGGCGGTGACGACCGCGGTGACCGTGACGATCGCCATGCGCACCGTCGGTCTGCTCCTGGTCTCCGCCCTGATGGTGGTGCCGGTCGCGGCCGCACAGCAGGTCACCCGAGGGTTCCGCTCGACGATGACGCTGGCCATGCTGATCGGGGTCTGCGCGGCCGGCGCCGGCGTGGTGCTCTCCGGCGAGATCGACACCGCGCCGGGCGCCACCACGGTGCTGATCGCCCTGGCCGCGTTCCTGCTCACCACCGGGATCGGCGCGCTCTGGCACCGGCCGCACCGCAAGGCCGCCCCGCAGGCACAGGCCGAGCCCCCGGACGTCGTGATCCATGCCTGAGGCCGGGTGCGCGGTACGGTGGTCGGCACCATGACGGCCACCGGTTATGAAGCGTACGAGGCCGCGGGCGCGCTGCTGCGGGCGTTGTCCGCGCCGATCCGCATCGCCATCGTCGCGGAGCTCGGTTCCGGCGAACGCTGTGTGCACGATCTGGTCTCCCAGCTCGGCGCTCCCCAGCCGTTGGTCTCGCAACACCTTCGGGTGTTGCGCGGGGCCGGCGTGGTGCGAGGTGTGCGGCGTGGCCGGGAGATCGCATACTCCCTGGTGGACGAACACATCGCGCACATCGTCGCCGATGCCGTGAGCCACGCGAGGGAGAACCGCCTGTGAACCCGGAGAACAACGCTCCGCGCAACACCAAGCAGCGCAGCGCGGTGAGTTCCGTGCTCGCCGAGACCGAGGGCTTCCACAGCGCGCAGGATCTGCACGCGATGCTGCGCGACCGGGGCGAGCGGGTCGGTCTGACCACGGTGTACCGGACGCTGCAGGGGCTGGCCGACGCCGGCGAGATCGACGTGATGCGCCCGCCCGGCGGTGAGCACCTCTACCGGCGGTGCAGCCAGGGACACCATCACCACCTGGTGTGCCGGTCCTGCGGGCGGACCGTCGAGGTGCTCGGCCCGGCGGTGGAGTCGTGGGCCGACAAGGTGGCCGGTGAGCACGGCTTCGTGGATGTGGCACACACCTTGGAGATCTTCGGGACGTGCCCGGAGTGCGCCGCGAAGGGCTGAGTGTTTAGCTTCCGCTTGTGAAGCTCTACGCCGACCGCGTGCCGACCGCCGTCCGCCAACTGATCACCGACCTGCTCGTCGTGCTCTGGGTCTATCTGTCGATCCGGGTCGCGCTCTGGATCCACGACGTGGTGCTGAAACTGGCCGTTCCGGGCCAGAAGCTGGAGAGCGCCGGCAGCGGCATCGCCGACAACCTGGCCGAGGCCGGCAGCAAGGTGGGCCGGGTGCCGGTTGTCGGCGACGACCTGACCAAGCCGTTCACCGGCGCCGCGGACGCGGCCCGCTCGCTCGCCGACGCCGGCCACCAGCAGCAGGAGTGGGTCGACCAGCTGGCGCTGATCCTGCCGCTGATGGCCCTCGCGGTGCCGCTGGCGCTGGTGCTCTTCCTCTGGCTGCCGCTGCGGCTGCGCTGGATCCGCCGCGCCTCGGTGGCGCTCGCGGTCCGTGACGAGCCGGCCGGCCGGGACCTGCTGGCGCTGCGCGCGCTGGCCTCCCGGCCGCTCAGCGAACTGGCCAAGCTGGGCCCGGACATCGCGCAGAGCTGGCGGGCCGGCGACGCGGCAGCTGTCGACGCGCTCGCCGAGCTGGAACTCAAGCGTCTCGGTCTGCGCCGTTCGAGGGTGTAGCGGACGGCGCGTCGTCCACCACGAAGCCGTCCTGGTCGTCGTCCTCGCCCCAGTTGCGGTGCACGAACGGCAGGACCACCCAGAAGATCAGGAACCACGCGCCGGTGATCGTGGTGAGCACGATCGCCCAGCGCACGTGCAGCACGTAGTCGGTGATCACCAGGACGCTGCTGACCATCGACACCAGCATGCAGGCCAGCCCGGCGGTGGCCATCCGGTGCGAGTAGCGGACCAGCTCGGGCTTACGGCCCTGCCGGAACAGCGCCCGGTGGAACGCCACCGGCGAGATGATCAGCGCGGTGGCGAACGCCGCGCTGATCAACGCCACCATGTAGACGTCCTTCTGGAACGCGGTGGCGTTCGGGAAACCACTGGAGAACGGCAGGGTCAGCAGGAAGGCGAAGAGGATCTGCACGCCGGTCTGGGTGACCCGCAGCTCCTGCAACAGGTCGGCGAAGTTGCGGTCCCATCGCTGCTTCTCGGACTCATGAGGGGAACGGGGTTTCTCGGCGGCCATGCCGCGCGAGGTTGCCCAGTTCCGGCCATGGTCAAACGCCGATGCGTGCCAGCACGGCGTCGCCCAGCTCCTTCGGCGCCTGCTCGGGCACCCAGTGGCTGACCCCACGCATCGCCACCAGCTGGTAGTCGGCGGCCACCCAGTCCGCGGTGCGCAGCGCGGCGGTCAGCCCGACCACACCGTCCTGGTCGCTCCACACGTACGTGGTCGGCACGGTGATCTCGCCGAGGTCGGCGACGTCCGCGTTGTCGAACGCGCGGTACCAGTTCAGCGCGGCGGTCATCCGGCCCGGCTCGCGCATGGCCTTGACGTACAGGTCGGCGCGGAACCCGATGGCACCCAGCATCCGGCGCATCACCAGGGCACCACCGCCGAGCAGCAGCTTCTCGGCGATCGCGCTGCGGAACACCTGGAAATACCAGAACCGGGCCTGCTGCGACGGCCGGACCCGCAGCGCCAGCAGCATCGCCCGTGGGTGCGGCACCGAGATCGCGGTCAGCGTGCGCACCCGCTCCGGGTGCCGGCCGGCCACCAGCCAGGCCACCTGCGCGCCCCAGTCGTGCCCGACCAGGTGCACCGACTCCAGCCCGAGGCTGTCCAGCACCGCGACCACGTCGGCCACCGCCTCGCCGATCCGGTACGACGACACCCCGGACGGCCGCGCGCCGGGCGAGTACCCCCGCTGGTCCAGCGCGTACGTCCGGAGCCCGGCCGCGTGCAACCGCGGTGACAGCGGCTCGAACTCCCGGCTGTCCTGCGGGAAACCGTGCAGCAGAAGCACCGGCTGCCCGTCCTCGGGACCACCCTCGGTCACCTCGAACGTCAGCCCCCGGGCCTTGACCTCCATGTGACGCTCCCTCCCCTGTGCTGCACGGACACCAGGTGTTAGCGTCATCGAAGCACATCCAACGAGGATTGTTCGCGTCAGCGGACGAGCTTCGATCCGACAGGGGAGCGCACAGCGCTGAGAGTGCGGCCATGCCGCAGACCCTCGTACCTGATCTGGGTAATGCCAGCGCAGGAAGTTCGGTCTTCTCCAGCCGCGTCATGCCCGGGCACCGCTGCCCGCGCCTGGCGTGCGTCTCCTCCCCGCATCCGCTGGGAGGCAAGCATGACAACGAACTCCACCAATCCGAATAGATGGCGAACGATCGACATCGTCATCGCCTCGGTCATCGCCGTCGCGTTCGGCGTGATCTTCTGGGCCTGGGACGCCGTCTGGGCCGCCACCGAGAACGCGTTCCTGTTCTTCCCGCCCGCGCAGGCGATCCTGTACGGCATGTGGTTCCTGCCCGCCGTGCTCAGCGGGCTGATCATCCGTAAGCCGGGCGCGGCGTTCTTCACCGAGACGGTCGCCGCGATCATCTCGGCGCTGCTCGGCAACAAGTGGGGCGCCACCGTGATCATCCAGGGGGCGGCGCAGGGCCTGGGCGCGGAGCTGGCGTTCGCGCTGTTCCGCTACCGGGTCTTCACGCTGCCGACCGGCATGCTCGCCGGTTTCCTGGCCGGCCTGGTCGCCGCGGTCTTCGACTGGTACGTCTGGACCTACACCTACGCGCTGTGGAACTACCGGGTGCCGTACGCCCTGTTCACCGTGGTCAGCGCGACCGTGCTGGCCGGGGCCGGCGCGTGGCTGCTGGTCCGGGCCCTGGCGCCGACCGGCGTCCTGGACCGGTTCGAAGCGGGCCGCGAGCGGGCATTGATCTAGCTCATGGGTGAGGTTCAGCTCCGGGGGTTCGGGTGGCGGCACGCTGGTCGCCGCGCCTGGGCCGTTCGCGGGCTGGACCTGCAGATCCGGCACGGCGAGCGGGTGCTTCTGCTGGGTCCCTCCGGGGCCGGCAAGAGCACCCTGCTCGCCGCGCTCGCCGGGCTGCTGCCGGAGGACTCCGGCGAGGCCGAGGGCACCATCGAGATCGACGGGCTGGAGCCGCGCAAGGCCCGGGACCGCACCGGCATCCTGTTCCAGGATCCGCAGACCCAGCTGGTGATGGCCCGCTCCGGCGACGACGTGGCGTTCGGCTGCGAGAACCGCGGGGTGCCGGCCGGTGACATCTGGCCGCGGGTCAGTGACGCGCTCGACCGGGTCGGCTTCCCGTACCCGATCAATCGCCCCACCGCCGCGCTCTCCGGCGGCGAAGCGCAGCGCCTGGCCCTGGCCGGGGTGATCGCCCTGCGCCCGGGCCTGCTGCTGCTCGACGAACCGACCGCCAACCTCGACCCGGCCGGCGCCACGCTGATCCGCGAGGCCATCGCCAGGGCGGCCGGACCGGACACCACGCTGATCGTCGTCGAGCACCGGGTCGCCGAGGTGCTGCCCCTGGTGGACCGGGTCGTGGTGATCGAGCCGGGTGGCGGGGTGCGCGCCGACGGCGCGCCCGAACTGGTCTTCGCCGCCTACGGCGACAAGCTCGCCGACGAGGGCGTCTGGGTGCCGGGTTTCCGGGCCACGCCACGCAAGGCGACGGTTGCGGCCACTGCCGATTTGGTACGAACGGAGCAGGCAACCGTCGCGGGTCGCCTGCCGCCGGTGTCCCTGGCGGTCGGCGCCGGTGAGGTGCTCGCCGTGACCGGGCCGAACGGCGCCGGCAAGTCCACCCTCGCGCTGCTGCTCGGCGGCCTGCTCGCGCCGAGCGCCGGCCGGGTCACCGCGTTCGGCGACAAACGGCCCCCGCACAAGTGGCGGGCCGCGACGCTGACCCAGCGGATCGGCTCGGTCTTCCAGAACCCCGAGCACCAGTTCGTCACGGCGCGGGTCGCCGACGAGCTGGCTCTCGGCCCGCGCCGGCTGGGCCGCTCCCCCGGCGAGGTCGGCCGGATCGTGGACGAGCTGCTGCACCGGCTGCGGCTGGACCGGCTGGCGGCGGCGAACCCGTACACGCTCTCCGGCGGGGAGGCTCGGCGGCTCAGCGTGGCGACCGCGCTGGCCACCGCCCCGCGGCTGCTGGTGCTCGACGAACCGACGTTCGGGCAGGACCGCCGGACGTGGCTGGAGCTGGTCGCCCTGCTCGCCGAGCTGCGCGACGAGGGGCACGGGATCGTCGCGGTGACTCACGACGCGGACTTCACCCGTACCCTCGCGGATCGAAACCTCGCCCTCGGCGAAGCCGCACCGGACCCGCTGCCTCGCCGGTTGCGGCCATGAACCTCGTCTTCGAGACGGTGGCGGACGCCAGCGCGCCGCTGGCGCGCCGCAACCCGGTGGCCAAGCTGGGCGCCGCACTGCTCTTCACGCTGCCGCTGGTCGCGACGCTGGACCCGGTCACCCCGGGGCTGGCCCTGGCGGTGGAGCTGGCCGTGCTGCCGCTCTTCGGGGTACGCCTGCGGGTGCTCGCCCGGCGGGCCTGGCCGCTGCTGGTCGCGGCCGGTGGGGTGCTGCTCAGCATGCTGCTGTTCGCCGCCGACCGCAGCGGTGACCTGCTCTTCTCGGTCGGCCCGCTGGACGTCACCACCGGCGTGCTGTCCGCGGCGGCCGGGCTGATCCTGCGCATCTTCGCGGTCGCGCTGCCCGGCATCGTGGTCTTCGCGACCACCGACCCGACCGACCTGGCCGACGCGCTGGTGCAGAACGCCAAGGCGCCGGCCCGGTTCGCGATCGGCGCGCTGGCCGCGTTCCGGCTGCTGCCGCTGCTCGGGCAGGAGTGGCGGATGCTCACCCTGGCCCGGCGCGCCCGCGGCGTGGACGCCGGCTACCACCCGGTCGCCCGGCTGCGGCTGTTCGCCTCGACCGGGTTCGCGCTGCTGGTCGGGGCGCTGCGGCGCGGGGTGCGGCTGGCGGTGGCGATGGACGCGCGCGGGTTCGACGCCGGGACACCGCGGACGTACGCGCGGGTGCAGCACTTCACCCGGGCGGACACCGCGCTGGTGGCCGGCGCGGGCCTGACCTGCGCCACGATCCTGACCGTGACGATCGCCCTGGGCCTGTTCCGGCCGATCATCGGTTGACGCGTGTTCGTCACCCGGCCATCGGATCGACAGTGGACGTTGGCCTGGTGCAGCGAGATTGCACGTCATGGGTCACGGCCACGATCATCATCACGTCACTGACGCAGCCACCGGGACCGACGTCCCCGAGGCTCTCGATCTCAGCATTCCCGACACCGACATCTCCCCCTCGGACAAGTCCCGCCGGAACTTCCTGCGCGGGGCCGGGCTGCTCGGCGCGGGTGCGGCGGCCGCGTCGGTCTTCGCCCGGCCCGGTGCCGCGGCGGCCGCCGGTCTTCCGCACACCCACGACCACCCCGGCGGCGGCAACGTCCAGGGCGGGTTCCGCTGGCTCGCCGGTGACCACCACATCCACACCCAGTACAGCTCGGACGCGCAGTACCGGGTACTGGACCAGGCGAAGCACGGGCACGCGTACGGGCTGGACTGGCTGGTCATCACCGACCACGGCAGCGCCACGCACGCCAAGATCGGCGTAGACAAGGTCAACCCGGACATCGTCAAGACCCGCGCCGAGCTGCGCGAGCTGCTGACCTTCCAGGGCCTGGAGTGGAACATCCCGGGCGCCGAGCACGCCACGGTCTTCGTGCACCCCGGCAAGAACGAGGTGGACGTCCTCAAGCGGTTCGAGAACGCCTACGACGGCTCGCTGCTGCCGGCCACCAACACCGCCGAGCAGAACGAGGCCCTGGCGATCGAGGGCATCAAGTTCCTCGGCCAGCAGGTCAAGGCCCGCAAGGTGGACGGCGCGCTGTTCCTGGCCAACCACCCGGCCCGGCGCGGCATCGACTCGCCGCACGAGATCCGCAACTGGCGCGACGCCGACCCGACCGTGGCGATCGGCTTCGAGGGCGCGCCCGGCCACCAGGCCTCCGGCATCCCCGCCCCGAACGGCCGCGGCGGCGCCCGTGGCTACTACGACAACAACCCGTCGGCCGCGTCGTACGCCGGCTACCCGCTGGAGAGCTACCGCACCTGGGGCGGCTTCGACTGGATGACGTCGACCGTCGGCGGCCTCTGGGACAGCCTGCTCTCCGAGGGCAAAGCCTGGTGGATCACCGTCAACTCCGACTCGCACGTGGTCTACCAGGACCAGTCCGACCGTGGCCCGAACAGCAACTTCGAGGTCAACGGCCGCTACGAGGACCCGGTCTACACCGGCAAGACCCTCACCACGGCCGGTGACTTCTGGCCGGGCTACTACGGCCGGACCAACGTCGGCTCGGCGTCGTTCTCCTACAAGTCGGTGATGGACGGGCTGCGCGCCGGCCGGGTCTGGGTCGACCACGGCCGCCTGATCAAGGGCCTGGACGCCCGGGTCCGGCAGACCGGCGACCGGCGCTCGCACACCGGCACCCCGCTCGGCGGCGTGCTGCAGGTCAAGCGGGGCACCTCGACCGAGCTGACCCTCGACATCGACCTGCAGGACGTGCCGAACTGGGCGACGTTCATCCCGACGCTGAAGCGGGTCGACGTGATCGTCGGTTCGGTCACCGGCCCGGTCACCGACAAGGACAAGTTCGTCGCGCCGGACACCCGGGTGGTCAAGTCCTTCGAGATCACCAAGACCGGCGGACGGGTGTCGCTCAGCTTCGACCTGGGCCGGCTGGACAAGCCGTTCTACGTCCGGGTGCGGGGCACCGACGGGAACCGGACGCAGCCGGGCCTGATGGGTGCGGCGGTCGACGCGTACGGTCCCCAGCTGGACGTGATCGGCGACGCCGACCCGTGGAAGGACCTCTGGTTCTACACCAACCCGATCTGGGTCCTCCCCCGGTGACTGCTGTCCTGCGTGCCTCCGACCTTCCGGGTGGCGTCACTGCCGCCGCCCGGATCGTCGGGGTCAGCCTGGGGCATCGCACCCTGGCCGAGGCCGACCACTGGATCCAGGAACTCGCGCCGGCACCGGTGCTGGCCTGCACGCACCTGGTCCCGGCGCCGTTCCCGCACGTCGCGATCAGTCTGCTCACCCCGGCCACCTTCGACACCGAGCCGGAGCTGCGGGTGGCCGCGGACCTCGCGGCCGCCGGCCCGGCCGGGCGGGCCGTCCGGTTCCCGGGCAGCTCCCGGCTGATCGGCGCGCTCACCGTGAGTGAGATCCTGCAGCGCAGCTCGATCGCCCGGGTCGAGGTGCTCGGCAGCGGCCCGGCCGACCCGGCGACGATCGTCGAGACCGACGATTTCGTCCGGCCACAGTTCCGTTCCGGCGAGCTGGTCCTGGTCACCACCCCGGCCGCCGGCGGCCGGCTGGTCCCGTTCGAACGCCGCGACCCGACGCCCTGCTGCGCGTCCCACTGAGAAGCCGGGTGTGTGAAGTTTCGGTGCGCTCCGCGCCGAAACTTCACACACCCGGTCGGGCCGGCCCGTTGTCCACAGCCCGTTGAGTCGATCAGCGCACCCACTTAGCCTAGGCATACGTCACCCCCGGTGAGCGGCGGGACGCCTATTCTTGAGGAGGTTGTGAGGACCATGGGAGCTGCGATGACGGAAAGTCACATCAGGCTCGATGATGAGGCGCTGGCCGAGGCGACGGAGCTCCTGGGCACCACCACTCCGGAGGAGACCGTCAACGCGGCGCTACGCGAGGTGGCTGCGGTCCGGCGAAGACTCGCGGCGTTGCACCGCCTCTCCGACATGGCGGCGAGGGGCGACTTCGACATCCTGCTCGACAAGCGCAACTACCGCCGATGACCGCTCAATACCTGGTCGACACCAGCGCATTCATGCGGTTGCTCCGCGACCGGACGGTGTTCGACGCCTGGCTGCAGCGTTTGACCTCGGGAGTCGTGGCGGTGTGCCCGCTGACCGAGTTGGAGATTCTGTACAGCGCCCGCTCGAAAACCCATCGGCAGCAGCTCCAGTCGATGCTTGTCAGTCTCTACAGCTGGGTGCTCATGCCCGACCGGGCGTATGAGCGGGCCGCCGAGGTGCAGGAAGCGCTCACCGATCGGGGCGCACACCGGTCCGCCGGGCCGGTTGATCTGCTGGTCGCCGCCACCGCCGAGGAGCACCGGCTGGCTCTGCTGCACTACGACGCCGACTTCCGGCAGGTGGCCGAGGTGACCGGCCAGGAGGTCCGGTGGGTGGCCGAGGCGGGTTCGGTCAACTGACGGTGGGGGCCGCGCCTGATCTTCTGGCGGATCGGCGCGGCCTGACCGCGAATGATCAGTGGCTCAGAGGACGTAGTTGGCGATCATCTGGCTGAGCTGGCGGATGTCGACGTTGCGCTTGAACTCCAGGCGGATCTGGCCCAGGCCGCTGAACCAGAGGTCCAGCTCGGTGTCCCGGTCGAAGCTGCCGGCGGTCTCCACCGAGAACGCCTGGATCTTGTTGTACGGCAGCGTGGTGAAGTCGGTCTTCGAGCCGGTGAGGCCCTGCACGTTGACCGCCATCAGGCGCTTGTTGGTGAAGACCACGAAGTCGCGGACCGAGCGGAACCCGAAGATCACCTGCTCGCCCTGAATGAGGAACGGCGCGACCTGCGGGACCAGCTCGCCCGGGTCGCACGCGGTGAGTTTGAAGACGGAGCCGTTAGTAAAATCGATCACAGCGAGTGACCCTACCGGCCGAGCAGCGCCGCGACATCGGCCGCGAGCCTGGTGGTGGCCTCGATCTCGGCCTTGCGGATCGACACGCTCTCGATGTTGAACCCGTACGGGACACCCAGGTGCTCGCAGAAATCCCGCAGGTCACGGGCGATGTCGAGGCAGTGCTTGTACGACTCGTCGAGCGGATCCCCGGCGTGCCGCAGCGAATTCTCCAGCCAGCGCGGCACCTCGACACCGAGCCAGCCCAGGAACTCCAGTGTCTTGAGTGACCCGCACAGCGACAGCGTGAAGATCATTGTCCGAGGTTGCACATCGCGGGCGCGGCACTCGTAGTAGTAGTCGGAGATCAGGTTCTTGGTCTCGTTGACGTGGTAGATCACCTGCGAGACGAAGAAGCTCGCCCCGCGCTCCTGCTTGGCCAGCATCCGCAGGTGCTCGTCACGCCGTTCGCCGATCACCACGGCGCCCAGCGGCAGTTCGGGACGGGTCTCGGCGCGCAACTCCTGGGCACGGCGCAGACCGGTGCGGACCTCCTTGCCACCGGACGACGCGCCGACGAAAACGCCGAGCACCTGCTCGGTGTCCGCGTCCCGCATCCAGTCCCGCAGCTCGTCCTCGGCGTATTTGCCGACACAGCGGTAAATGATCACCGGCTGGGTCCAGGAGCTCAGGTGCGTCTCGTAATACCGCGCCGGGTCGAGGGTGGCCAGGAACGGGAACGGCCGGGTGTCCGGGTTCCGGTCCGACTCGTCGTCGATGTCGTAGAGGATCAGCCCGTCGAGGTCGAGCCCGTTGAGCCGGTCCAGGGTGACCTCGGCGATCTCCCTGATCCGCTCGTCGGCGGTGCTCCGCTTCGGCGGCGTGACGCTGAACAGCAGCACACCACTGCGCGCTTCGGCCAGCAGGTGCGGCAGTCGGGGACGAGTCATCCCCCCACCCTAGAAATCCCCCACCCAGTGACCTGCACAACAGACCCCCATTCCCGCCAGTCGAACACCACCCCCTTTTGGGTACGCGACGAGCCACCCGAATCCCGTCACGGGATCGAGCCAGGCTCGGCCAGCCACAGCGTCGGTTGCCCGGTCACCTCAGCCACCTGTTCGAAATCCCCGTCGTAGTGCAGAAGCGTCATCCCGTGCTCTTCAGCAGTCGCCGCAACCAGCAGGTCGATGGGCCCGGCCGGGCGCGCGTGCGCCCGATCCGGGAGGACAACCCAGTTGTAGATGTCTTTCAGTTCTGACTGGAGTTTGCACCGATGAGCCACCGACAGCGCGCTGTAGAAGATCTCCAGCTCGGTGAGCGAACACACCGCAAGCACACCGCGCCGGGCCGGCGTCCACCATTTCTCAAACAGGTCAGGCATCTGGGACAGGCGGGTGAAAGCACTGGTGTCGACCAGGTATTGCGTGTTCACGGGCGATAGTTTCGTTTGTCGAGCAATACGTCGAAATCACCTTCAGCCGCCATCTTCGCAAGATTGTCGAAGGCTTCGACCCTCCGCTGCATGTCGACGACCTCACGCAGAGCGGCAAGAACCGTCTCGGCCGCCGACTTCGTGCCGAGGATCTTCGCGGCCTCGATCAGGGTCTCGTCATTGATGTCGATCCGCACGATCTCGGTCTTCGCTTCCACGGACACCCCCATAAGCCGCACCTCCTTTCAGGATAGGCATCCCACTCGTCCCGAGGTTGCTCTACGACTAGACTAGTCGCATGTATTGATCGGCTCAACCCGTCTCAGGCCGGTGATCGGTTGATGTCGGCCAGGTCTGCGGCGGTCAGGTGCAGGGTGGCCGCTGCCACGTTCTGCTCCAGGTGCGCGACGTCGCCGGTGCCCGGGATCGCGAGCACGTGCGGGCCCTGCCGCAGCGTCCACGCCAGCCGCACCTGATGCACCCCCGCACCGTGCCGCGCCGCGACCCTCCGCACCGCCTCGTCCACAGGGCCGCCCGAGCCGCCCGAACCACTCGAACCGCCCGAGCCGCCTGAACCGGACGAGGCCGACGAGGTCGGCGACACATGCGCACCGGCCTCCCGCGCCGTCCCCGCGATCGCGAAGAACGGCACGAAAGCGATCCCCCGCTCCCCGCACACCCGCAGCAACCCGTCATCACCCCGCACATCGACCGCATACGCGTTCTGCACGCACACCACCGGCGCGATCCGCTCCGCCGCATCCAACTGCTCCACCGTGACGTTGGAGAGCCCCAGATGCCGGATCAGCCCCTCCGCCCGCAGCTCCGCCAGCGCCCCGAAACGCTCCTCGACACTCGCTCCGGAACTCCGGGTGATCCGCAGGTTGACCAGGTCCAACGTCTCCACGCCGAGGCCGCGCAGGTTCTCCTCCACCTGCTGCCGCAGCCGCGCCGCCGAGTCCGCCGAACCCCAGCTCCCGTCCGGCGTGCGGCCCGGTCCGACTTTCGTCGCGATGAAAACCCGATTTTCGTACGGCCGGAGCGCCGCCCTGATCAGCTCCGTGGCACACCGCTCCGGCCCCGGCTCGCCCTCGAGGATCCCGCCCGGCGAGCGATAGAACGCCGCCGTATCGATGTGGTCGACACCCAGCTCGACGGCTCGGCGCAGCACCCGGATCGCCACCGCGGGGTCGGCGCCGACGGTGAGGCGCATCGACCCGAACCCCATCCGGTTGACCACCCGGTCCCCGAGTCGCCACGTCCCGGCCGCCGCCGCATCGACAGATCTCACAGTCATCCGGCGACCGTAGGCGAGCCGCGCGCCGGCCGCCCTCGGTCACACGCCCGATACCGATTTGTCCCCGTCACTGCTAATTTGTAGATCTCCCGGAGTGCGTCCGGGCGCCTGGGAGGATGGCAGCATGCTGGTTGCCTTCTCTGTCACGCCGATCGGGGTCGGGGACTCCGTCGGTGACGCCGTCGCCGAGGCGGTCCGCGTGGTCCGGGCCTCCGGGCTGCCGAACCGCACCGACGCCATGTTCACCACCGTCGAGGGCGAGTGGGACGAGGTGATGGCCGTCGTGAAGCAGGCGATGGACGCCGTCGCCGCGGTCGCGCCCCGGGTCAGCCTGTCGCTGAAGGCCGACGTGCGCCCCGGCGTGACCGGCGCGCTGACCGCCAAGGTCGAGCACATCGAGCGGGTGCTGGGCGAATCATGAGGCGCCTGGTGATGTGGGACATCGACTACACCCTGCTGCGCGGCGGCGGGGTCGCGGCCCGGGCCTGGAAGACCGCGTTCACCGAGGTGACCGGGGTGGCCTGGCGGGACGAGCCGATCTTCGGCGGGCGCACCGACCTGGACATCTGCGGTGGCGTCTTCGCCTCGCACGGGGTGACCGACTGCACGCCGGAGCGATTCTTCGCCCGGTACGTCGAGATCGTCGAGACGGTCCGGCACGAGTTCGCCGAGCAGGGCGCGCTGATGCCCGGCGTCCCGGAGATCCTGAAGCACCTGGGCGACCGCCCGGACGTGGTGCAGACCCTGGTCACCGGCAACGTCCCGCAGGTCGCCGCGGCGAAGGTGGCGGCGTTCGGCCTGTCCGGCGCGTTCGACGCCGAGATCGGCGGGTACGGCACCGACGACAGCGTGCGTGCCACCCTGGTCCGCCGCAGCCTGGAGCGGGCCCAGGCGAAGTACGCCGAGCACTTCCTGCCGGTGGTGATCGGCGACACGGTCAACGACGTGACCGCCGCTCTGGCCAACAACGCGGTGGCGATCGCGGTGGCCACCGGCGCCACCCCGGCCGCCGAACTGTCCGCCGCGGGCGCCCACGTCGTCCTCCCCGACCTCAGCAACCTCGAGGCCGCGGTCCGGGCCCTGACCGAGACCTGAAGGCGGCCGGGACCCCGGCCGTGATCCAGCGAACCGCGGTCTAGAGCCGCAGCTCCGGCGGCGAGCCGGTCCAGCGCAGCTCGGCCGGCAGGTGTAGCGCGCGAGCATGGCCGCCGAGTTCGCGGCGGTCGGGACCCGGTCGTCCAGCTCGGCGGCGACCCGAACCGGCACACCCGGCAGGTGCCGGGCGGCCAGCTCGGTTCATCAACACCTCGCCTCATCCACCGAGCCGGCCCGGTCCAAGTCGTTCACGAAGTTCCGCAGCAGGTCGTGGACGGCGTACCGGCCGGGGATCCGCTCGCTGAGCAGGTTGGCCCGGATCAGCTCGGCGACGGCGAACCGGGTCTCCCGCCGGGTCTGCCCGTGCAGCCGTTCCATCGCCGCGGCCGACAGGTCCGGTTCCGGGGCCCGGCCGATCAGCCGCAGCAGCCGCTTGGCGGAGTTGCTGAGGGTGACGTAGGAGCGGGACAGCACCGTGCGGACCTGCCCCGCAGCGTCGCCCGCGTCCAGCGCGTCGAGCCGCCCGTCGGCCTGCCGCAGCTCGGCGGCGAGGGCGGCCAGCGGCACGTCATCCTGCTGGGCCCGGGCGGTGATGATGCTCAGCGCGAGCGGCAGCCCGCCGCAGCGCTCGGCGATCTCCCGTGCCGCGGCTCGTTCGGCACTCACCCGGCGCCGGCCGAGCCGCTGGAGGAGCACCTGCTCGGACTCGTCGGCGGAGAGCAGGCCGAGTTGCAGCGGGTGCGCGCCGTTGAGCGCGACCAGGCTGGTCATCCGGTCCCGGCTGGTCACCAGCACCAGGCTGCCGGCCGCGCCGATCAGCAGCGGCCGGACCTGCTCGGCGTCGCGGGCGTTGTCCAGCAGCACCAGCACCCGCCGGTCGGCCAGCAGGCTGCGGTAGAGCGCGGCGCGCGCCTCCAACCCGGCCGGCATCCGGGCCGGCGGCACCCCGAGCGCGCCGAGCAGGTTCTCCAGCGCCTCGGCCGGCGTCAGCTCCCGGTGCACCGCGTCGAAACCCCGCAGGTCGAGGTAGAGCTGTCCGCCCGGGAACGCGGTCCGCGCGGCGTGCGCCCACCGTACGGCCAGCGCCGTCTTGCCGGCTCCCGCGGTGCCGGAGAGCGCCACCACCACCGCGTCCCCGTCGGCCGGAAGTGCGTCCAGACGGGACAGCTCGTCCCGCCGGCCGACGAAGCAGTGCACGCTGGGTGGCAGTTGCGCCGGCACCGGGTCAGCGACCGGTGTCGCACCCTGGGCCGGTGTCGCACCCTGGGCCGCCCGGGCGAACCGGTCGCGATCCGTTCCGGTCAGCCGGAGCGCGTCCGCAAGGAAACGAACGGTCGCCGCGCGCGGGGCGGAGACCAGGTTGCCTTCCAGTCGCACGATGCTGCGGACATTCACTTCGGCCAGTTCGGCTAATTCTTCTTGCGTTATGCCACGTCTATGTCTATGAGTACGCAAAAGCTCACCGAATGACATCATGCCGTTTACCGCCCCCGTATTGGCAACCGCACTATAGCCATCGGCGCACAGCCACCGGGGGACCGCGGTTCAGAGCCGGCGGCCCACGACCAGCACGTTGCCGGCCGGGTCCTGCGGGTCGTCGCCCATCACCGACCAGGCGAGGTGGTCGCCGGCCACGAACGCGTAGCTCAGGCCCTGCGCCTCACCGAGCCGGAACAGGGCCGGTTCGGTGCCCAGGTCCAGCAGGTACATCCCGCCGTCACCGTTGCCACTGCCGTTGCCCCAGGCCAGCACCCGTCCGGAGGCCGAGATCTCGGTGCTGAGACCACGGTCGGCAAGGTTCACCTGGACGGCGGTGTTGGCGGCGGCGTCCCAGGCGTACATCCGGGCCTGCTCGTCCTCCTCGTCGGCCGACGTGACGATCCAGCTGACCGTCCCGGCGTCGGCGGCGAGCGCGCTCACCTCCTCGCCCTTGCGCAGCCGCCCCGCGGCGGCCACCCGGTCAGCGCCGGTGGCATCGACGAGGCGGATCTCGTAACGATTCTCGGCGAATGCGGGCGCGAACATCGTCGTCCGTACGTAATAGAGGTTCTTGCCGTCGGCGGCGGGCCGACCGGCGTCCCGAACCACGATCCGCATCGGTCCGGTCCCGTCCAGACGGCGACCGGCGATCGCCAGCCCGAACTGGTCCTTCCGCCCGGCCGGCACCGCAGTTGGCCAATAGGCGAATTCGTCGCCGAGCACCGGCGCGGCCGAACCGGGCGGTGCCGGAACGTGACCGCCCGGCGCCACCCCGGACGACGTGCCGAGCAGCCGGGTCGTCCCGCCCGCGGCGGCGAACACGCTCCAGTCGCCGCCGTAGAGGTCGGTGCTGGGCGTCTCCAGCCAGGCCACCGCGTCACCGCGGGCGGCCGCGTAGATCGCCTGACGGGGTGCCGCACCGCGGACCGGGGGCAGCGACAGATCACGCCGCCCGCCCGGGCCGAGGAGGCTCACGGTGTTCTGCTTGATCTTCACCTCGCCACCGGTGGTGAGGTCCGGCGGCGCCGTGGCGATCACCGTGTCGCCGGCCGAGGTCAGCGCGAGTTTGCTCACCGGACTCTTGCCGAGCAGGCCCGGCACCCGCGACGTCTCCTGGTACCGCCGGCCCGCTCCGGTGGTGACCGCCTGGGCCACCGACAGCACGGACGTCACCCGGAACGTCGCACCGTCCGGCTGCACGACGAGCGCCGTGGGGGCCGCCGCGCCGGAGCCGGAAGCACCGGGAGCGGGCGCACCCGAGGGTGTGCCCGCCGCGGTGCGATGAGTGCAGCCCGCCATGACGACCACCAGGGTCGCCATGGCCACACGCACAGCACGTTTCATCGATCAGTGGCCGTTTCTTCGCTCAGTAGACGATGCCGTTGCTCTGGAGGAACTTCGACGAGAACGAGTTGGTGGAGTAGCTGAACTTCGCCGAGACGCCCCGCCACACCGTGGTCGAGGGGTCCGCCCAGAACGCGGTCTTGCCGTTGTTGGCGTGCCCGTAACCGACGATCCAGTGGCCGATCGTCTTGTTCCGCGGGTGGTTGTTGTAGTGCGCGCCGCCGGAGAACTCCACGGTGTCCCCCGCGATCGGGACATTGTTGCGGATGCTCATGGTGAACGCGCCCCGCGTGGTGGCCGCGGACGGCTTCTTCACCTGGACGTAGAAGGAGTTGCCCCGCCAGCGGTTCAGCCCGGTGGTGAACTTCTTGCTGTCCCAGGCGGTGCCGTGGTTGGCCTCGGTGCTCATGTGCGCGCTGGTCGCCAGTGCCTTCTGGCTCAACTTCGCGTCGTTGTACTTGCTCTTGCCGGCCTTGAGGAACTTCAGCATCATGAACCCGGAGGCCGGACCGCACCAGTAGCCCTTGGCCTGGCCGTACTGCTTGAGGCTCAGCTTCTTGCTGGTGGCGGCCGCGGCGCTGACCGTGCCGTCGGCCTCCTCGGCGTCGGCCCGCGCAGCGTCCGCCAGCGCGGAGGCGATCTTCTTGAGCCGGAGCGTGGTCTCCGCGGTCGTGCTCGCCGCCTCCGCGACCGACACGTCACCACCACCGGTCACGCCGGCCGTGCTCACCGCCTGGAACGCCGACTCGCCGACGAACCGGATGCCGAGGGCGCTGGCCGAGTAGCCGGCCTCGGCGTCCGCCTCCACCCAGTCCGGGGTGTCCTCCTCGACGACGTCGTCCACCAGCGCGACCGTCTCGTCGACGTCCGGCTCGTCGGCGGCGGCCGCGAAGACCGGACCGGTCAGCCGGGGCGCCGCCGCGGCCGCCTGGCCACCGATACCGGCGGTCAGCGTGACGCACAGCAGGCCACCCATCGCCACGGTCAACGCGCGGCGGAACGAATGATTCACCATCACATGCACACCCATCTCTCAGTGCCTCCCCCGTGCGAGACGGGAATCAGCATGATCAGATGTGGCACGCCGGCCCAGGGCCTTGATCGGACATCCGGCGGACATCGATGGCCGGTGAGACGCAAAACGGCCCGGCGGGTCGCCGGGCCGTGCTCGCGGGACGGCTCAGGTGGGGCTGACCGGGTTCGGCAGGGCGCCGCCGAAGCGGCGGTCACGCTGGGCGTACAGCTCGCAGGCATACCAGAGGTGCCGGCGGTCGAAGTCGGGCCAGAGGGTGTCCAGATAGATCATCTCGGCGTACGCCGACTGCCAGAGCAGGAAATTCGACGTGCGCTGCTCGCCGGACGGGCGCAGGAACAGATCCACCTCGGGGACCTCGGGGTGGTAGAGGTACTTCGCGATGGTCTTCTCGTTGACCTTGTCGGCCTTGAGCTTGCCGGCCGCGACGTCCCGGGCGATCGCCGCGGCGGCGTCGGCGATCTCCGCCTGGCCGCCGTAGTTCACGCAGAACTGCAGGGTGAGCGTCTTGTTGTGCTTGCTCATCTCCTCGGCGGTCTGCAGCTCGGAGATCACGCTCTTCCACAGCCGGCCGGAACGGCCCGACCAGACCACCCGGACGCCGAGGTCGACGAGCTGGTCGCGGCGGCGGCGGATGACGTCCCGGTTGAAGCCCATCAGGAAGCGCACCTCCTCCGGCGACCGCTTCCAGTTCTCGGTGGAGAACGCGTACGCCGACAGGTAGGGGATGCCCAGCTCGATGGCGCCCTCGATGGCGTCGAAGAGCGAGTGCTCGCCCTGCTCGTGTCCCTTGGTGCGGGACAGCCCGCGGTCCTTGGCCCAGCGGCCGTTGCCGTCCATCACGATCGCCACGTGACGCGGGATCGCGGCGGGCGGCAGCTTGGGGGGCCGGGCACCGGAGATGTGAGGAATGGGCGGACGCGGGCTCAAGGGTTCGACTCCCGTCGATCGACAAGCGGCAGGGAGCGCAGCGAGCGCTCCATGTGCCATTGCAGGTGGGCGGCGACCAGGCCACTGCACTCCCGGCGGACCGGTGGCTCGGCCGCGTCGGCGACCGTCCAGTCGCCGGTGGTCAGCGCGTTCATCAGGCCGAGGGTGGCCGGGCTGGGGTGTGCGGCACCGGGCGGCCGGCAGTCGGGGCAGACCGCGCCACCGGCCGGGACGGCGAACGCCGCGTGCCGGCCGGGCTCGCCGCAGACCGCGCACTCGGTGACCGCCGGCGCCCAGCCGGCGAACGCCATGGCGCGCAACAGATACGCGTCGAGCACCAGGGTGCCGGCGTGCTCCGCGGCGGCGAGCGCCTTGAGCGCGCCCAGGGTGAGCTGGAACAGCCGCAGCGCGGGCTCCCGCTCGACCGGGGTGAGCCGCTCGGCGGTCTCGCAGATCGCGCTGGCCGCGGTGTATCGCGGGTAGTCGGTGAGCAGCGTCTTGCCCAGCAGTGTCAGGGCCTCGACCTGGCTGACCGAGTGCAGCGAGCTGCCCACCCCCTCGGGCGAGCCGGCCAGCTGCAGGTCGATGTGGCCGAACGGCTCCAGGCGGGCGCCGAAGCGCGAGCTGGTGCGGCGCACCCCCCGGGCGACCGCGCGCAGCCGGCCGTGCCGGCGGGTCAGCAGGGTGACGATGCGGTCGCTCTCGCCGAGTTTCTGCGCGCGGAGGACCACCGCGTCGTCGCGGTAGAGATGGCGGTGATATCCGGCGGGCACACCGCCATTCTGCCCGGTGCCTACGACAAACCCTGACCCGGATCTCAGGGTCGTCTCCGGGACCAGACCGATGGCGCCCCGGGGACGGCGAAAATAGATTCAGCACATGAGCCGCACAGTTGCCCTCGTCCTCGCCGCCACCACGGTCGCCGCCCTGGCCGGCTGCGACGGCGTGGTCGGCGCCAAGATGACCTTCGACGACATCGAGAAGACGAAGGTCAGCGACATCGTGCTGACCGGCGGCAGCGGCGACGTGACGGTCACCACCGGCACCGTCACCGAGACCCGGATCAAGCGGGTGGTCCGGGGCGGCAACGGCTCCGGGCCGGCCTACCAGCTCTCCGGGACCACCCTGACGCTGCCCACCGACTGCGGCTTCGACTGCAGCATCAGCTACGAGATCCAGGCGCCCGCCGGGGTGAAGGTGCGGGGCGACCAGCGCTCCGGCCGGGTGGACCTGACCGGTGTCGGTGCCGTCGACCTGACCCTGACCTCCGGCGACGTCTCGATCGACGGTGCGTCCGCCCCGGTGAAGATCAAGGCCACCTCGGGCAACGTGAGCGTCATCGGTGCGCCCGGCGTCACCATGGAGGCCACCTCCGGCGACCTCGAGGCCCACGAGATCACCGGCCCGGTCACCGCCAAGGTCACCTCCGGCAACCTCGACCTGGATCTCGCCGCGCCGGCCTCGGTCACCGCGTCGGTGACCAGCGGCGACCTGACGCTGCTGGTGCCGCCCGGGAAGTACCGGATCAACCAGCACACCGCCAGCGGCGACGCGGAGATCGACGGCGTCACCAGCGACCCGGACGCGCCGAACGTGCTCGACCTACGCGCGCGCAGCGGCAACCTGACCGTCAGCGCCCTCTGACGCCAGCCCCGCGGAGGCGCCCTCCCGGACGGGCAACACGGAAGCGCCCTCCCGGACGGGCAACACGGAAGCGCCCTCCCGGACGGGCAACACGGAGGTGCCCGCCCGGGAAGGCAGCACGGAGGCGGGCCCGGCGGAGACGGGCGCGGGCGACACCGGCACCGGCACCGGCAGGCGGCGGCCCGGCAGCAGGGCCGGCCGTCGTCCGCCGGCCACGTCCTCCACCCAGCCGAAGAGCGCCAGCGCCACCCCCAGCAGCCCGACCAGCGCGACGAACCGCCAGCCCAGCCCGACCGGCCCGGCGATCGGCAGGCCGTGCCGCTCGCCGAACTGGGTGACCCCGACCAGGATCGGGATGTGCCACAGGTAGATGCTCAGCGCGCGCGAGTTCAGCACGGTGAGCACCCGGTGGTTCCGGACCATCGGCGAGCAGCTCAACGCGACGAGCACGAACGCCGCGGACCAGAGCGCGTTGCCGATCGGGATGTCGTTCAGGTCGTAGCCACGGCCGCTCGGATGGGTGGCGATCCAGGCGAGCCCGGGCAGGGCCAGCGCGGCGGCGATCCCGAACAGCCGCCGGCGTGGGATCCGGGTCAGCCACCCGTCGTGGTGGGCGAAGCCGAGCAGCCACGCGCCGCCGTAGAGGGCCAGGTCGCGGGCGATGGCGGGCAGTTTGGCGCCGGAGAGCTCGAGGACGACCAGAACGCCGTACGGAATAAGCACCGTGACCAGCGGGAAGCGCCGGAACACCGGGAGCAGCAGCGGCGAGAGCAGGACGAACCAGAGGAAGTCTCGCAGGTACCAGGCGTGGCTGAGCGCGGCCATCCACCAGCCGGTCGCCTGCGGATCGACGATCGGGAAGCCCCAGAGCAGCAGGTGCACGTCGAACGGGGTGCCGGCGATCAGCATCGCCGGCACCGCGATCAGCAGGGCGAGCACCCAGAGCGAGGGCAGCAACCGGCGCAGGCGCCGCTCGACCGCCCACACTCCGAAACGGTCGAGCGACGCCGCCATCAGCGACCCGGCCAGCGCGAACATCACCGACATCGCCGGGAAGACGATGGTCAGCGCGGTCCAGCCGGTGAGGTGATAGATCACCACCCGGACGGTGGCGATCGCGCGGAGCAGGTCCAGGTACCGGTTGCGCATGGCCAACCGTGATACCCGCTTTACAGCAAAGAGCGCAAATCTGGGTGAACTATCCCATAGTCAAGGAATGTCCATTTATTGAGCTAAAAGCCCAGCTTGCGAAGTTGCTTCGGATCCCGCTGCCACTCCTTGGCCACCCGGACGTGGAGATCCAGATAGACCTTCGTGCCGAGCAGCTTCTCGATCTGCACCCGGGCCTTGGAGCCGACCTCCTTGAGGCGCGCACCCCGGCTGCCGATCACGATCGACTTCTGGCTGTCCCGCTCCACGTAGATGTCCGCGAAGATCTTGGTGAGCTTGCCCTCGACCTGCATCTCCTCGACGATCACCGCGATCGAGTGGGGCAGCTCCTCGCGGACACCCTCCAGCGCCGCCTCGCGGACCAGCTCACCGATCAGCACCTGCTCGGGCTCGTCGGTGATGATGTCGTCCGGGTAGAGCTGCGGCGACTCCGGCATGTGCCGGACGATCGCGTCGATCAGGTTCTCCACCTGGTGCCCGGAGACCGCGCTGACCGGGATGATCTCCGCGAAGTCGTACAGCTGGGAGACCGTCAGCAGGCGCTGCGCCAGGGTCTGCGGGTTGACCAGGTCGACCTTGGTCACCACCGCGATCACCTTGGCCTTGAGCTCGCCGACCTCGGCCGAGATGAACCGGTCGCCGCGCCCGATCGGCTCGTCCGCCGGGAAGCACACCCCGATCACGTCGGTCTCGCTCCAGGTCTCCCGGACCAGGTCGTTCAGCCGCTCGCCGAGCAGCGTCCGGGGCCGGTGCAGGCCCGGCGTGTCGACCAGCACGAGCTGCGCGTCCGGCCGGTGCAGGATGCCCCGGATGATGTGCCGGGTGGTCTGCGGCTTGTTCGAGGTGATCGCGATCTTCTGACCGATGATGGCGTTGGTCAGGGTCGACTTGCCGGCGTTCGGCCGCCCGACGAAACAGGCGAAACCAGCACGATAAACCCCGTCGTCCTTGCGGTCGATGGTCGCCGCCTTGTGGCGCGGTTTTCTTTCGGTACGAACGGCCAGCGCATCGGCGGGCACTGCCGGAGCTCCGGTGCGCACCTCCGGAGTCGCCGGGGTGGCACTGCGGGGCCGCTCGGCAGACGGCGTGGTGCCGGCACGACGGGCGGGCGGGCTGGTGGGGCGCTCCGCCTTCGTACCGGTGGGGCCGGCTGCGCGGACACCGCGCGGCCCGGAACCGGTGCCGCCTGCCGGGCCGCCCGGCTTGCGTCCCCGGGGGTCGGTGGTGCCGCCCTGCTTCTCGCGGCGGGCGTCCCGGCGCTCCTGACGCTTCAGTTCATTGCGCTCACCAGCGGTGAGACGGCGCTCGGCGGCGCCGGCGGGCCGTTCCTCGGGCGCGGGACGACGGTCGAACGCCGGGCGGCGCTCCCCTGACGACGACGGACGGCGGGCGCCCGGCGACGGGCGGCGCTCCCCGGCCGTGGGGTTCCAGTCGCCGAGCCCGGGACGCCAGTTCCCCGAGGAGGGGCGGCCCCCGGTCGCGGGACGGTTCTCACCGGGCGCGGGACGCCGGTCACCCGACGTGGGACGACGATCTCCGGACGCGGGGCGGCGGTCGCCCGACGTGGGGCGACGCTCCCCCGGCGCGGGACGACGGTCACCGGACGCGGGACGACGCTCCCCCGAGGCCGGACGACGGTCACCGGACGCGGGACGACGCTCCCCCGAGGCCGGGCGGCGCTCGCCGGACGTGGGACGGCGCTCCCCCGGCGCGGGACGACGGTCACCGGACGCGGGACGACGCTCGCCCGACGTGGGGCGGCGCTCCTCCGGCTGGTCGGCGCTCACGCGGTGACCGTGCCGAGCAGCGAACCGGACGGGCCGGCGACGTGGATCGGGGCATCGGCGGCCAGGTCACGCACCGCGGCGTGCCCGGCGCCGTCCAGCGCGGTCGCCTCGGTGACCACCGCGGCGGCTTCGATCTTCGTGGCGCCGGAGGCGGCGGCCTGGGCCACCGCCAGCTGCAGCGCGGTGACGGTCAGGCTGGGCAGGCCGACCGAGGCGGACGCGTACGTGCGGCCGTCCTGGTCGCGGACCGCGGCGCCCTCGGCCGCACCCACCCGGGCGCGGGAGCTGCGCGCCAACGTGACGAGCTTGGCGTCCTCGGCGCTCAGCGGGGCACCGTCCGTGCCGGGCACGGCGGTGGCGGCGAACTTCTGGTCAGGCATCAGCGGGAAGTCTTTCCTCGTTCTCGGCTTGCTTGTTCTTCGCAACGTTCTCAACTCTGTCGCCGGCGGGCGACTCCGGTCGCACCCGGTGCACCAGCACCGAGTCGATCCGGTTCCGCCGGCCCGTGGTGCCCTCGGCGATCAGGTGCAGGCCACCGACGTCGGCCGAGGCGCCCGGGATCGGCACCCGGCCCAGCGTCTGCGCCAGCAGGCCGCCGACCGTCTCCACCTCGTCGGCGGGCAGTTCCACGCCGAACACCTCGCCCAGATCCTCGATCGGCAGGCGCGCGGCGACCCGCACCGCGCCGTCCTCGACGTGCTCGATCGGCGGGCGTTCCACGTCGTACTCGTCGGTGATCTCGCCGACGATCTCCTCGAGGATGTCCTCGATGGTCACCAGGCCGGCCGTTCCGCCGTACTCGTCGACGACGATCACCAGGTGATTGCGGGCCGCCTGCATCTCGGAGAGCAGGTCGTCGACCGGTTTCGACTCCGGCACGAACGTCGCCGGGCGCATCGCGTCGGCCACCGCCTGCGCGGCCGCCGCCGGATCGCCGTTCTGCGTCCGCCGGATCACGTCCTTCAGGTACAGCACGCCGAGCACGTCGTCGACGCTCTCGCCGATCACCGGGATCCGCGAATACCCCGAGCGCAGGAACAGGTACAACGCCTGCTGCAGGGTCTTCGGCGCCTCGATCCACACCATCTCGGTCCGCGGCACCATCACTTCACGGGCGATCGTGTCACCCAGCGCGAACACCGAGTGGATCATCTCGCGCTCGCCGTGCTCGACGACACCCCGCTCCTCGGCCAGGTCGACCAGCTCGCGCAGCTCCACCTGGCTGCCGAACGGACCCTCCTTGAACCCCTTGCCCGGGGTCACCGCGTTGCCGATCAGGATCAGCAGCGAGGCCAGCGGGTTCAGCACCCGGCCCAGCCAGCGCACCAGCGGTGCCGCGGCGCGGCCCACCGCGTACGCGTGCTGCATGCCCAGCGTGCGCGGCGCGACACCGACCACCACGAAGCTGACCAGGGTCATCGCGCCGGCGGTGACCAGCGCGGCCCGCCAGCCCACCCCCCAGCTGTCCACCGCGACCAGCGCCACCAGCGTGGTGGCGGTCAGCTCGCAGAGCAGCCGGAGCAGGAGCAGCAGGTTGACGTAGCGCACCACGTCGGAAGCGACCGCGGTGAGCGCGCCGGCGCCCCGCTTGCCCTCCCGTTCCAGCTCGCTCGCCCGGGCCGCGGAGACCGTGGCCAGCGCGGCGTCGGTCATCGAGGCGAAGCCGGCCAGCAGCACCAGCCCGACCGCGAAGGAGATCAGTTGGAAGTCCGGAAGGCCGGCCGAGGCGGGATCCACGATCAGCCGGCTTTTCGGCCGGCGCGCCAGCTCTGCAGCAGTTTTGCCTGCAGAGCGAACATCTCGCGCTCCTCGTCCGGCTCGGCGTGGTCGTAGCCGAGCAGGTGCAGCGCGCCGTGCACGGTGAGCAGGTGCAGCTCGTCGGCGGGCGCGTGCCCGGCGGCGGCCGCCTGCTTGGCGGCCACCTCCGGTGCCAGCACGATGTCACCCAGCAGGGCCGGCTCACCGGCGCCGGACTCACCCGGGCCGTGGTCGACACTGCCCTCGTCCATCGGGAACGCGAGCACGTCGGTCGGCCCGTCGCTGCCCATCCAGCGGTGGTTCAGCTCGGCCATGTAGTCGATGTCGACCAGCAGGATGGACAGCTCGGCGAGGGGGTTGACCCCCATCTCGTCGAGGGCATGCCGGGCAACCGCGAGGATCGCGTCGGTGTCGACCTCGACTCCCGACTCGTTGGCGATCTCGATGGACATAGTGGTGCGATTACCCCTTGCGAATCAATGCCGGCGCTGCGGGCGGCCGGTCGCGGCCCGCCCGGGCACGGCATGGACGGAATTAGCGGACTGTTGCTCCTGCTCGGCGTCGAACCGCGCGTACGCGTCCACGATCTCCGCGACCAGCTGGTGGCGCACGACGTCGGAGCTGGACAGCTCGGCGAAGTGCACGTCGTCCACCCCGCGCAGGATCTCCCGGACGACCTTGAGCCCGCTGCTCGTGCCACCGGGCAGGTCGACCTGGGTCACGTCACCGGTGACCACGATCTTCGCCCCGAACCCGAGCCGGGTCAGGAACATCTTCATCTGCTCGGGCGTGGTGTTCTGTGCCTCGTCCAGGATGATGAAGGCGTCGTTGAGCGTGCGGCCGCGCATGTAGGCCAGCGGGGCCACCTCGATGGTGCCCGCCGCCATCAGCCGCGGGATGGACTCCGGGTCGAGCATGTCGTGCAGGGCGTCGTAGAGCGGCCGCAGGTACGGGTCGATCTTCTCGGTCAGCGTGCCGGGCAGGAAGCCGAGCCGCTCACCGGCCTCGACCGCGGGCCGGGTCAGGATGATCCGGCTCACCTGCTTGGCCTGCAGCGCCTGCACGGCCTTCGCCATCGCCAGGTACGTCTTACCGGTACCGGCCGGGCCGATCCCGAAGACGATGGTGTTCTCGTCGATGGCGTCGACGTAGTGCTTCTGCCCCAGCGTCTTGGGCCGGATGGTCTTGCCCCGCCGGGACAGGATGTTCAACGTGAGCACCTCGGCGGGACGCTCGGAGGTGTTCGCCTCGAGCATCCGCAGGGTGCGCTTGACGGCGTCAACGCTGAGCGTCTCGCCCTTCTCGATGAGCTCGACGAGCTCGGAGAAGAGACGCTCGGCGGTGGCGTTCTCCGCCGGCTCGCCGGTGATGGTGATCTCGTTGCCGCGCACGTGCAGGTCACTGCGGAGGGTGCGTTCGAGGAGTCGGAGGATCTCGTCCTTGGCGCCGAGCAGGTTCACCATGATCTTCGGGTCGGACACCGAGATCTTGGTCTGCGCCCGCACCGGGCTGGACGAGCCAGTGCTGGAAGGGTTCGGCGTACCGGTCATAGGGGCGGCCCGACGGGCCTACGCCACCTGCTCTCGTACTAGGCGTCGTCCCGGCTTGGGGCGGCGTGCTCAAGGATCGTGCCATCCTATCCGCTCGCCCGCCCCACCGCCGATGCCATTATCGGCGGGCCGTACCGCAGATCACCCCGCAGCGTGTGAAGTTGCGGCGCGCTCCGCACCGAAAGTCCCCACACACGCCGTGAACCCCGCAGCGTGTGAAGTTACGGCGCGCTCCGCACCACAACTTCACACACACGCCCTGGGCGGTCAGAGGCGGGGACCGGGGCCGTCCGAGGCCAGACCGCCGTCGAAGCCCTCCTGCAGGCGGGTGAACCGGTACGTCGCCCAGTGCATCCGCACCACGGCACCCCGCTCGTCCCGGGTCATCCGGAGCAGCTCGCCGGACTCGCGCCCGGACGCCGTACGCAAGACGTCGGCCTGGTCCGGCAGCGGCCGGAAGATCGCCGGAGGTTTCTCCGCGGGCGCCTCGGCGGCCCGGGCCTGCAACTGCCCGTCGTGCCAGGCGAAGACGAACTCGGAGCCCTCGCTCCACCAGCGGCCCAGCACCGACCGGTAGGCCGGCGGCGCCGGCGCGGCCACCCGCCACGGCCGGATCTCCGCCGGGTCGGCCTCGACCGCGAGCCGCAGCAGCTCGTGTGCCAGATCGATGGTCTGCCCGGCGGTGCCGGAGGAGCCGAGGACGGCGCAGCCCAGCCCGCCCGGGTTGCCCTCACCGCCGCGCCGGCCGTAGACGCCGGCCAGGAAACCGGGCATGGCGCCGTCGTGACCGACGTGCACCACCCGGTTGCCCTCCGGGCAGAGGATGAGGCCGAGACCGAAACCGATCGCCCAGAGCGACTCGTCGGTGGTCGTCGACGGCCAGCGCATCTCGTCGAGGGTGGCCGCGTCGAGGACCCGGTTCACCCCCGGGTCGGCCAGGAAGGCGGCCCACCTGGCCATGTCCGAGGCGGTGCTCCAGAGCTGCGCGGCCGGCCCGACCCCGCCGAGGTCGACCGGCGGTTCCGGCCGGGCCGCGTCGGAGTACGCGTCGACCAGGTAGCCGACCGCCGCCTCGGCGGGCCGGTCGACGGTGGTGTGGCCGAGGCCGAGCGGGGTGAGGATCCGCTCGGTGAGGATCTCCGCCCAGGTGCCGCCGCGGAGCTTCGCGACCAGGTGACCGAGCACCGCCAGCCCGAGGTTGGAGTAGTGGTAGCGGCGGGCGTTGGGCAGCACCCGCTCGGCCCGGTCCAGCTCGGCGAGCAGCCGGCCGGCGTCCGGGGCGACCAGGGTGTCCCACACGTCGCCGTACGGTTCGCGCTGGTAACCCGCGGTGTGCGAGAGCAGCCGGCGGATCGTGGCGTCGCCGTGCGCGGGCACGTCGAGATAGCGGGAGACCGGCTCGTCGAGGTCGAGCAGCCCGTCGTCGCGGGCCTGCATGACCAGCACCGCGGTGAAGGTCTTGGTGACCGAGCCGATCCGGAACCGGCTGTCCGGCCCGAGCGGGTGGTCCGGGTTGCCGGACTCACCGACCGTGAACGTCCAGGGTTCCCGGTCGGCGCGGTGCAGCGCCACGGTGAGCGCCGGGATGCGCCCGTCGGACTGGGCCCGGCGGACGGCGCGTTCGTAACGGGTCTGTGGCACGGTCACTTGCCGGCCAGCATCGGGCCGAGCGGAGCGCCGCCCACGACGTGCGCGTGCACGTGGAAGACCTCCTGGCCGCCGTGTGCGCCGGTGTTGAAGATGACCCGGAAGCCGTCGCCGGTCAGGCCCTCGGCCTCGGCGACCGCGGCCGCGGTGGCCAGCACGTCGGCGGCGGCGGACGGGTTCGCGGTGGCCAGGGCGACCACGTCGGCGTGGTGCTCGACCGGGATCACCAGGACGTGGGTGGGCGCCTTGGGGTCGATGTCGCGGAACGCCAGGGTGGTCTCGGTGCGGTGCACGACGGTCGCGGGAATCTCGCCGGCGACGATCCGGCAGAACAGGCAGGAGTTATCCACCTGTCGGATCTTATGCGGGCCGGATGTGGGCTTGAATGGTCCCGGACCTACCTCTCTGCCGTTGGGAGCGCTCTCACATGACCGACATCGATCACCTTCTCGACCGGCTGACGCTGGACGAGAAGGTGTCCCTGCTGACCGGACAGGACTTCTGGTCACTCCCCGCGATCCCGCACATCGGACTGCGCTCCCTGGTGATGTCGGACGGCCCGGTCGGCGTCCGGGGCACCGGCTGGGCGCCGGAGGACCCGTCGATCGCCCTGCCCAGCCCGACCGCGCTGGCCGCCTCCTGGGACCCGGAGCTGGCCGCCGAGGCGGGCCGGCTGCTCGGCCAGGAGGCCCGGCGCAAGGGGGTGCACGTGGTGCTCGGCCCGACGGTCAACCTGCACCGCACCCCGTTGAACGGCCGGCACTTCGAGTGCTACTCGGAGGATCCGCTGCTCACCGGCGAGATCGCGGTCGGCTTCGTCCGCGGCGTGCAGGAGCACGGCGTGGGCACCACGGTGAAGCACCTGGTGGGCAACGACTTCGAGACCGACCGGATGACCGTGGACGTGCGGATCCCGGAACGGGCGCTGCGCGAGCTCTACCTGGCGCCGTTCGAGCGGGTGGCCGAGGCCGGCGGGTGGGGCGTGATGAGCGCCTACAACGCGGTCAACGGCGAGTCGATGGCGCAGAACGGCCGGCTGCAGGACGAGATCCTCAAGCGCGAGTGGGGCTTCGACGGGGTGGTGGTCTCCGACTGGCGGGCCGCCCGGGACACGGTCGGCGCCGCGCTCGGCGGCCTGGACATCGCCATGCCGGCGATGGACAACCCCTGGGGCCCGGCACTCGCGGAGGCGGTCCGGTCCGGGCAGGTGCCGGTCGAGGTGATCGATGACAAGGTACGGCGGGTGCTGCGCCTGGCGGCCCGGGTCGGAGCCCTGGACGGCTTCCCCGCGGTGACCCCGCCGGCCACGGTCGACGGCGCCGCGGTCGCCCACCGGGTGGCCGCCCGGTCGTTCGTGCTGGCCCGCAACGACGGTGTGCTGCCGCTCGCCGGCCGGCACCTGCGGGTGGCGGTGATCGGTGCCCTGGCCCAGGACGCCCGGGTGCTCGGCGGCGGCAGCGCCCAGGTGGTCCCGCCGCACGTGATCTCCCCGCTGGACGGGATCCGGGCGGTGTTCGACGAGGTCGGCTACGCGATCGGCGCCGACCCCCGGCCGTTCCTGCCGGCGGCACAGGGCCCGGAGTGGTCCACGTTCCGGATCGACCTCGGCACCTACCGGTTCGAGGTGCCCACCGCGGCGGTGCGCTGGCTCGGCGACCCGCCCGGCGGGCTGGCCGTGCACGACATCACCCAGCTGGAGCTGTCCACCACCTATACGCCGCCGGTCGCCGGCGAACACGTGTTCGCGATCTCCGGCTTCGGCACGTTCGAGCTGACCGTCGGTGATCAGAAGCTCTACCAGGGTTCGCTGCACCCGCCCGGCACCGGCCGTGCCGACCTGCTGCTGCACCCGCGCGAGCAGCGGTTCACGGTCACCCTGCCGGCCGGCGAGCCGGTCGCGGTGACGCTGCGGCAGAGCTTCGAACCGGGTACGGCGCACTCGGCCGGCACCACACTCGGCCTGCGCCCACCCGGCCCGGACGCGGACGGCCTGATCGCCGAGGCGGTCGCGCTGGCGGCCCGCTCGGACGTGGCAGTGGTGGTGGTCGGCACCACCGAGCAGGTCGAGTCGGAGGGCTTCGACCGTACGTCGCTGGCGCTGCCCGGCCGGCAGGACGAGCTGGTGGCCCGGGTGGCGGCGGTCAACCCGCGCACCGTCGTGGTGGTCAACGCCGGCTCGCCGGTGCTGCTGCCGTGGGCCGACGAGGTGGCCGCGGTGCTGCTCACCTGGTTCCCCGGGCAGGAGGCCGGCGCGGCGCTGGCCGCCGTACTGCTCGGCGAGGAAGAGCCGGGCGGACGGCTGCCGACCACCTGGCCGCGGCGCGAGGCGGACTGCCCGGTGCTGGCGGTCGAGCCTCGGGACGGCTTCCTCGCGTACGACGAAGGGGTTTTGATCGGTTATCGAGGGTGGAAAGAGCGGCCGCTCTACGCGTTCGGATCCGGTCTCGGCTACACCACCTGGGCCTATGACCACCTCGTCGTGGAGGCGGACGAGGCGGTGGTGACGCTGACCAACAGCGGGGAGCGGGCCGGGCGCGAGGTCGTACAGATCTACCTGGCCCCGCTCCAGAACGGTCCGGTGCCGCGGCCCGAGCGGTGGCTGGCCGGGTTCGCTCCGGTGGAGGCCGGCCCGGGCGAGACGGTCACGGTCCGGATCCGGCTGCCGGAACGGGCCTTCCAGGTGTGGGACGACGGCTGGCGCACCCTGCCCGGCCGGTACGCGGTGACCGCCGCGCACGCCCTGGACGATCCACGGCGGACCATCGAGATCGAGAAGAAGGGGTCAGCCTGACCTCACGGCCGGACGCGCCCGGCTCGTCAACCGTCTAGTTCGGAGCGATCTAGGTTGAGGCGATGACCACGAGTGAGCGCGGACAGGTCTTCGGCGAAGTGGCGGACGACTACCACGAGGTGCGGCCCGGCTATCCGGCGGAACTCGCCCCCGAACTGCTGACACAGGCCGGGGGCGGCCCGGTGCTGGAGGTCGGTGCCGGCACCGGGAAGGCGACCGCCGCGTTCGCCGCCCTCGGCGCCGACCTGACCTGCCTGGAGCCGGACCCGCGGATGGCCGCGGTGCTGCGGCGGACGGTGCCGGGCGTGCCCGTCGTGGAGACCACGTTCGAGGACTGGGTGCCGGACCGCGCCTACCGCCTGCTGATCAGCGCGCAGGCCTGGCACTGGGTGGACGAGGACCGCCGCAGCGAGCTGGCCCATGCGGCGCTCGCCCCGGGCGGGCTCTTCGCACCGTTCTGGAACGTCTTCGCGGTCGTCGACCGGACCCTGTACGCCGCGCTGGCCGAGGTGGACGCCCGGCACGGCCTCTCCGGCGAGCACACGCCGCACTGCCTGTTCGCCGGCGACGTGCCCGACGAGCCTCGCCCGGCCGCCGAGGAGTGGGCGTTCCTGGCCCTCCCGGACGAGCTGTTCACCGAGCCGCGCACGCTGCGGTACCGGTCACGCCGCAGCTACCCGGCCGCGCTCTACCGCCGGCACCTGGAGTCGATCTCGGTGTATCGAGCGCTGCCGGCCGCCGCGGCCGAGGCCGTGCTGGACGACACGGTCGCGGTGCTCGAGGCGCACGGCGGCACGATCGACTTCCACGTCTACACCGACGTCGCCCTGTCCCACCGCCGCTGACCACTCCCCGGCTGGCCCACAGGGGTGTGTCGAGGGCACCGAGACACCCGACGACCCGGCGCCCGACCCGCAACCCGGCTGGGTCGCAGGGGTGTGTCGAAGGGACTGAGACACCCCCGAGAGCCAGCCGGTGGCCCGGCGCCGGGCCCGCTACCAGCGGTGGAGGCGAGTGGAGAGGACGGCCAGGGCGGCTACGCCGGCGGTGGAGGTGCGCAGGACCGCGCTGCCCAGGCGGACCGGGACCGCGCCGGCGTCGCGGAACGTGGCCACCTCGGCGTCGCTGACGCCGCCCTCCGGGCCGACCACCAGCACGATCTCGCCTGCGGTGGGCAGGGCCGCGGTGGTGAGGCGTTCGGTGGCCTCCTCGTGCAGGACGAACGCGGCGGCCGCGTCGGTGATCCGGGCCGCGACCTGCTTGGTGGAGCAGTCCGGATCGCCGGCGACCAGCGGCAGCCACGAACGGCGGGCCTGCTTGGCGGCCTCACGGGCGGTCGCGGCCCACTTGTCGCGGGCCTTGAAACCGCGGTCGCCGCGCCACTGCGCGACCGACCGGGACGCGGCCCACGGGACGATCTCGTCGACGCCGGTCTCGGTCATCGCCTGGACGGCCAGCTCGCCCCGGTCACCCTTGGCGATGCCCTGCACCACGACGAGTCTCGGGTCGGCGGCCGGCTCGGCGGCGCGCTGCCGGACCGCCACGTCGACGCTGCCCCGGCCGACCGCGGTGACCTCGGCGGTCGCGGTGCCGCCCCGGCCGTCGGCGAGGATCAGCACCTCACCGACCCGGAGCCGTTGCACGGTGGCGGCGTGATGCCCCTCCGGACCGTCGAGGGTGAACGACGACCCGGCGGGCAGATTCTCGACCAGAAACAGCGGTGCGGACACCCCCGCACGCTACCGCCAGGCCGGAGCGGGCAAGCGTGCGCCCGCAGCGCCCGGCAAGCGTGTGAAGTTACGGCGCGCAGCGCACCGAAAGTCCCCACGCAAGCACCTCGCCCGACGAGCGTGTGAAGTTACGGCGCGCAGCGCACCGAAAGTCCCCACGCAAGCACCTCGCACGACGAGCGTGTGAAGTTACGGCGCGCAGCGCACCGAAAGTCCCCACACAAGCACCATGCACGGCGAGCGTGTGAAGTTGCGGTGCGGTGCGCGCCGAAAGTCCCCACGCTGGGGTTGGCTCTGACCGGGACCACACGCGGACGTCGCCCCGGAGGGCTTCGCGTTTCTGGACGCGCCAGCGGCCAGCGAAGCCCGCAGGGGTCCCGGCGGGAGCGACGATCCGCACCACAGCGGACGCACGACAAAAAGATCTTGAAGTTGATCTTTCTAGTGGCCGTTGAAGGCGTCGCGCATCCGGCTGAAGAAGCCGCCCTGCTTGCTCAGCTCGGCCACGTCCTCGCCGCGGGTCTTGGCGAAGTCGCGGAGCATCCGCTCCTGGTCGGCGGTGAGCTTGGTGGGCGTCTTGACGTCCAGGTGGACGAAGAGGTCACCGCGGCCCTGACCGCGCAGGTGCGGCACGCCCTTGCCGCGGATCCGCAGCGTGCTGGCCGGTTGCGTGCCCGGTTTGACCTCGATGTTCTCTTCGCCGTCGAGGGTCTTGATGGTCATCCGGGTACCGAGCGCGGCCGCCGTCATCGGGAGCGTGACGCGGCAGTGCAGGTCGTCGCCCTTGCGGGAGTAGACGTCGTGCGGGCGCTCGTGGATCTCGACGTAGAGGTCGCCGGCGGTGCCGCCGCCCGGGCCGACCTCGCCCTGCTGCGCGAGACGGATCCGCATGCCGTCCTCGACGCCCGCCGGGATCTTCACCGTGAGCGAGCGGCGGGTGCGGATGCGGCCGTCGCCGGCGCAGGTCGGGCACGGGGTGGGGATGACCGTGCCGTGACCCTGGCAGTTCTGGCACGGGCGGGACGAGACCACCTGGCCGAGGAACGTGCGCTGCACCGACTGCACCTCGCCACGGCCACCACAGACCTCGCAGGTGGCCAGGTGGGTGCCGGGCGCGGTGCCGGCGCCGGAGCACTGGGTGCAGAGCACCGCGGTGTCGACGGTGATCGGCGCCTCGACGCCGAACGCGGTCTCCACCAGGTCGAGCTCGAGGCGCAGGATGGCGTCGGCGCCGGGACGGGTCCGCGGGCGCGGGCCACGGCTGCCGCCGCCGGCCGCGGTGCCGAAGAACGCGTCCATGATGTCCTGGAAGCCGACGAACGGGCCGGCGCCGCCGGGGCCGCCACCGGGCGCGCCGCCACCGGGCGCGAGGGGGTCACCGCCCAGGTCGACGATCTGCCGCTTCTGGTCGTCGGAGAGGACCTCGTACGCCGCGTTGATGTCCTTGAACTTCTCGTGCGCCTCCGGATCGGGGTTGACATCCGGGTGGTACTGCCGAGCCAGTTTGCGGTAGGCGCGCTTGATCTCGTCGTCGGTGGCTTCCCGGCTCACGCCGAGAATTCCGTAGTAGTCCTTGGCCACGGGGTTTGGAGTCCTCAATGTCTGCGCGAATCCGTCAATTCTGTGCCAACAGGTCGCCAACGTAGCGTGCGACTGCACGAACCGTGGCGATGGTGCCGGGATAGTCCATCCGGGTCGGCCCCAGCACGCCGAGCCCACCGACGATCGTGGCGCCCGGTCCGTAACCGGTGCTGACCACGGACGCCGACCGGAGATTGTCGATCTCGTTCTCGTCGCCGATCCGGACCCGGGTGGTGCTGGGCTCGAGGTCGCCGATCAGCTTGAGCAGGATGACCTCTTCCTCCAGCGCTTCGAGTACGGGCCGCAGCGTGCCCTGGAAGTCCAGCACACCGCCACGCGTGAGGTTGGCCGTCCCGGCGAGTGCGAGGCGCTCCTCACTCCGCTCGACGAGCGTCTCGAGCAGCACGGTGGCGAGGCAGATCATGCTCCCACGGCGCTCCGGCGCGCACTCGTCGACGAGTGTCTGCACCAGCGGCGGGGTGTCGGCGAGCTTCTGACCGGCCAGTTTCTCGTTCACCCGGCGGCGCAGCTCCCACACCTCGCCCTCCGGCAACGGGGCCGGCAACTCGACCAGGCGCTGCTCGACCCGGCCGGTGTCGGTGATCATCACGAGCATCAGCCGGGTGGTGGAGATCGGGACGAGCTCCAGATGACGCACGGCGGACTTGGAGAGACTGGGATATTGCACGACCGCGACCTGGCGGGTCAGCTGGGCGAGCAGGCGGACCGTGCGATGCACCACATCGTCGAGGTCGACCACGCCGATCATGAAGCGCTCGATCGCGCGGCGCTCGGCCGGGCTGAGCGGCTTGACCCGGGTGAGCCGGTCGACGAAGAGCCGGTAACCGAGGTCGGTGGGCACCCGGCCGGCACTGGTGTGCGGCTGCCGGATGTAGCCCTCCTCCTCCAGCACCGCCATGTCGTTGCGCACGGTGGCCGAGGAAACGCCCAACTGATGCCGCTCGACCAGGGCTTTGCTGCCGACCGGCTCGCGGGTTTTCACATAGTCCTCGACGATCGCCCGCAGGACTTCGAGCTTGCGGTCATCCAGACTCATATGACCCCTCCCTCTGGCACTCCCGCGGACAGAGTGCCAGTCTACGTCTCCACTGCCTGCAGCGCGATGATCGAAAGGACCGACCACCGCGGTTCTTGGTCAGGGACGGAACCGAACAGTACGGTCCGCCGCCACGAGCGGGCTAGAGAGAGCGCCGGGTTGGCATGGTCACGGGAGCACGTCCCGGATCACCGCGTCGGCCAGCAGCCGCCCGCGCAGCGTGAGCACGAGCCGGCCGGCCGAGAACGCCGCCGGGTCGAGCAGGCCGTCGGCGAGCGCCTGAGCGGCGGCCGCGCCCTCCACCCGGTCCAGCGCGATGCCCTCGCGCAGCCGGACCCGCAGCATCACGTCCTCGACGTGCTGGTCCTCGGCGCTGAGCAACTCCCGCCCGTGCCCCGGTGAGACGCCGTCGGCCAGGCGTTTCGCGTACGCCGACGGGTGCTTCACGTTCCACCAGCGCACCCCGCCGACGTGGCTGTGCGCGCCGGGGCCGAGCCCCCACCAGTCCGCGCCGGTCCAGTAGAGCAGGTTGTGCCGGCACTCCCCGCCCTCGCGCGCCCAGTTGGACACCTCGTACCAGCCGAAGCCGGCCGCGGTCAGCGCCTGCTCGGCGGCCAGGTAGCGGTCGGCCGCGACGTCGTCGGACGGGTACGGCAGCTCGCCCCGGCGCATCCGGACCGCCATCCGGGTGCCGTCCTCGACGATCAGGGCGTACGCGCTGACGTGATCCACCCCGGCGTCCACCACGGTCTGCAGCGAGCGCGCGAAGTCGTCGGCGGTCTCCCCCGGCGTTCCGTAGATCAGATCCAGGTTCACGTGCTCGAACCCGGCCTCCCGGGCCTCCAGCGCGGCCTCCGGCGCCCGGCCCGCGGTGTGTTTGCGGTCGAGCACCCGCAGCACGTGCGAGGCCGAGGACTGCATGCCGAGCGAGATCCGGGTGAAGCCGGCTGCTCTCAACTGCTTGAGCGAGGCGAGGTCCACCGACTCCGGGTTCGCCTCGGTGGTCACCTCGGCGTCCGCGGCCAGCCCCCAGGTGCGGTCGATCCCCTCCAGGATCCGGCCCAGGTCGGACGGGCTGAGCAGGGTCGGTGTGCCACCGCCGACGAAGACCGTGTCGACCCGGCGCGGCTGCACCACCTTGGCGGCCAGGTCCAGCTCGCGCAGGACGGTCGCGGCGTACTCGTCCCGGCTCGCGCCGCCGCCCAGCTCACTGGCCGTGTACGTGTTGAAGTCGCAGTACCCGCAGCGGCTGGCGCAGAACGGGACGTGGACGTAGACCGCGAACCCGTTCGCGCCCACGTCACGGGTCGCCTCGTCGGGAAGTGACCCGTCAGCGGGTACGGGTTCACCATCAGGGAGTGCGCCGGCCATCCGCCAAGTGTGCCTGGTGCCGGTTAGGGTCCCGGACATGAGTCTGGTCCTTACCGCCACCGACGCCGGGGTGACCACCCTGACGCTGGACAGCCCGGCGAATCGCAACGCCCTGTCCCGTGCCCTGATCACCGAACTGCTCGCCGCGCTCGGCGCCGCGGCCGCCACCCCGGAGACGCGGGTGGTGGTCCTCTCGCACACCGGCCCGGTCTTCTGCTCCGGCGCCGACCTGAAGGAGACCGCCGCCACCCGGCCCGGCGAGCGGCTGCCGGTCGAGCTGATGGCCGACCTGCTCGCCGCGATCTGGGAGTTCCCCAAGCCGGTGGTGGCCCGGATCGCCGGGCCGGCCCGGGCCGGTGGGCTGGGCCTGATCGGCGCCGCCGACCTGGCGGTCTGCACCCGGGCGGCGACGTTCGCGTTCACCGAGGTGCGGCTCGGCGTGATCCCCGCGGTGATCAGCGCCACCGTGCTGCCCCGGCTGGCGCCCCGGGCCGCGGCCGAGCTCTACCTCACCGGCGACGTCTTCGACGGGGACCGGGCCGCGGCGATCGGGCTGGTCACGGCCGCGGTGCCGGAGGAGGACCTGGACACGGCGGTCGCCGCCTACTGCGCCTCGCTCATTCGCGGCGGTCCGCTCGCGCTGGCCGGGACCAAACAACTTCTCCGGCGTACGAGGTCGGAGTCGATCCGCACCGAACTGGCCGAACTGAGTGACCGTTCAGCCGGATATTTCACCTCGGCGGAGGGCCGGGAGGGAGTTTCCGCACGTCAGGCCAAGCGCGACCCGAATTGGGTGCCATCGCCCTGAACAACACGCTCCGCACAGTCACGGTGATCTTCGTGCGTGCGTTGATTAGTGTTGGCGTCCGGCGGCGAAGGAGGTGTGGTGCGGGTGAAAACGGTCATCGGGGTTCTGGCCTCGCTCGCCCTCATCGCCGTGGTCAGCGTGATCATCGTGCTGCACAAGGTCCCGGGCGCGATCACCCTGCCCCGGATCGGCCCGGAGTGCACGGTGCGCGCCGACGGTGAGGTCACCCTCGACTCGGTGCAGATGGCCAACGCCGCGACCATCGCCGCGGTCGGCATCCGCAAGGAGATGCCCGAGCAGGCGGTGGTGGTCGCGCTCGCCACCGCCTTCCAGGAGTCCAAGCTGGAGAACCTGGACGACGGCGACCGCGACTCGGTCGGCCTCTTCCAGCAGCGCCCCAGCCAGGGCTGGGGCACGTTCGACCAGATCAAGAACCCGAGGTACGCGGCCAGCAAGTTCTACACCGCCCTGAAGAAGGTGAAGGGCTGGGAGGACATGCGGGTCACCGACGCCGCGCAGAAGGTGCAGCGCTCGGCGTACCCGAACGCGTACGAGAAGTGGGCCGACGAGTCCCGGGTCCTGGCCCGCGCGCTGATGGGCCTGGCCACCGGCGCGGTCGAGTGCACCGTCACCGGCGACCCGGTGGTGCGGGGCGCCGCCGCCGCGACCGCCCTGGTGGCCGGGCTCAAACTGGACTGGGGCAAGAAGCTCGACCTGGTCGGCAAGGAAGCGGCCGGCTTGACGGTTTCGGTCAGCAACGCCAGCAGCGGCTGGCGCTATGCCCACTGGCTGGTTTCCCACGCCTCAGGCACCGGCCTCGAACGGGTACGTTTCGGTGACTTGGAGTGGCATGCCGGAGACGGAAAGTGGCAGCAAGTAACCACCGCCGTGGCGGGCGACGACCGGCGCGTCGTCGCCGAAGTCTTCAGCTGACAACACTGTCCGCAACTTTCGGTGACTATCGGTAATTCACCCTGCTGAGAACGCGAATCGCGCTGCGTATACATCGACATGGACAGTGCGCAACCACCCTGGTACTAAGTAGGACGTGTTCTGGGGAGCGCTCGAATGGATCCTGCTCGGGTCAGGCGGCGTCGGCGCGATCATCTGCGGTGTGCGGCGCCATCGACCGGCGCGTAAGGCGCCGTGGTGGTTGCTGGCCGCGTCACTGGCCGTCCTCGCCGTGGGCGACGTCTGCTACTCGTACGGCCAGCGGGATCTGGCCGACGCCTTCTACTTGTTCATGTTCGGCCTGGTCGCGGTCTGCCTGATGCAGTTCACCCGGGGCGGCGCGCTGCTCGTCGACCGGGCCCGGCTGATCGACCTGCTGGCCTTCGCCTGCTCGACGCTGCTGATCGTCTGGGTCTTCGTGATCGGCCCGAACGGCCGGCTGGGCGACGTGTCGGCCGCCGACGTGATCGGTGACGTCCTGCTGCTCTGCGTGGCCGGTCGGCTGGTGGCCGGCGACCGGCGCAACGTCGCGGCCTGGCTGCTGCTGACCGGCGCGACCGGGATGCTGGCCGGCGACATCGGCTATCCGCTGGCCGAGGGCCCGCTGACCGAGTCGGCGTACGTGCTGCTCTACGTCTGCTGGGGCCTGTCCGCGCTGCACCCGTCGATGATCCGGCTGACCGAACCGGCGCCGTCGCGGCACAGCCCGTGGAAGTTCCGCTGGTCGGTGCTGCTCGCCGCGTCGGCCGGCGGCCCGCCGACGGTGCTGCTGATCGAGGCGCTGCAGGGTCAGGTCGTGGACGGCGTGGTGATCGCCGTCACCGCCGCGGTCACCCTGCTGCTCACCATCACCCGGCTGGCCGACTCGATCCGGCAGCACAGCCAGGCGCTGACCCGGGAACAGGGCCTGCGTACCGCGACCGCGGCGCTGGTCGCGGCCGCGGACCGGCCCGCCGTCGACGCCGCGGTGCGCGCGGCGGTCAGCCAGCTGCTGCCACCGCACGGGGTACGCCGGGTCGCGCTCGCCGACGAACTGTCACCGGCCGACCTGCCACCCGCCTCGGCCGGCCCGGCCGGTCGCAGCTGGTGGTTGCCGGCCACCGAGCCGGACGACCGCACCCTGGTCTGCCCGCTCCGGCTGGAGCCGCTCGACGTGGTCCGGCCCAGCGGCGGCGCGCTGATCATCACCGGTCGCCGGGAGGACCTGATCGTCGGCCACGACGCGCTCGAGGTGCTCGCCGGCCAGGCCGCGCTCGCCCTGGACCGGATCACCCTGGTCGAGGCGGTCGGCCGGCGGGACAGCGACCTCTACCTGCGCGCTGTGATCCGCAACACCGCCGAGATGATGGTGGTGATCGACGTCGACCAGCGGGTGCGGTACTCCAGCCCGGCGCTGCGCGAACTGATCGGCCAGGACGAACTGCCCCCGCTGATCACTCTCGACGAGCTGGTCCACCCGGACGATCGGCCCATGGTGCGCAACGCGCTGCGCTCGCTCGGCGACGGCACCGTGCACTGCGCCCTGCAACGCGCCGACCTGACCCAGGTGCTCGTCGAGATGACCTACCGCGACCTGCGTGACGACCGCCTGGTCCAGGGGCTGGTGCTGACCCTGCGGGACATCACCCGCAACCACGACCCGGCGGAGCAGCACCCGTACGCGGAACACAGCGGCGAGATGCCGGCCTGGATCAACCGGCGGTCGGCCCAGCAGCGTTTCCGGTTCTGACCCTTCCTTTCGGACCCGCTGCTTTCGGACCGGAGCTGCTTCGGGGCAAAGCGAAAGCGCCGGCCCTCTTTCGAGGTCCGGCGCTTTTCGGCTTTTGGTGTTATCGGGTCAGGCCCCGGCGACCGACAACGCCGACCGTGAGGGCGACACCGATGGCGGCGAGCACGACCTGGAAGAAGAACTCGATCCAGTCGAAGCCGTTGGTGCTGGCGACGCCGAAGGCCCGGGCGAGCACGGTGCCGAGCAGGGCGGCGACCACACCGATGACCATGGTCAGCCAGATCGGGATGTTCTGCTTGCCGGGTACGACCAGGCGGCCCAGGGCGCCAATGATCAGACCGACGACCAGGGCGGTGATGATTCCGGTGACAGTCATTGGGGGAGTCCTCTCGGGGGGTGAAGCTCGTTCGTTGCGTCCGTCGAGCAACAGAGTTCCCGGCCCCCCGAGAAATCAAACCGCCCTATTTTTTTGCGGCTTTCGGGTCGGCCGCCTCGGAGGTGGAGAGCGCGGCGATGAAGGCCTCCTGGGGCACCTCCACGCGGCCCACCATCTTCATCCGCTTCTTGCCTTCCTTCTGCTTCTCGAGCAGCTTCCGCTTGCGGCTGATGTCACCGCCGTAGCACTTCGCGAGCACGTCCTTGCGGATCGCACGGATGGTCTCGCGGGCGATGATCCGGGAGCCGATGGCCGCCTGGATGGGCACCTCGAACTGCTGCCGCGGGATGAGTTTCTGCAGCTTGGCGGCGATCGACGTGCCGTACGCGTACGCCTTGTCCTTGTGCACGATGGCGCTGAACGCATCGACCGGCTCGCCGTGCAGCAGGATGTCCACCTTGACCAGATCGGCGACCTGCTCGCCGGAGGGCTCGTAGTCCAGCGACGCGTAGCCCTTGGTCTTGCTCTTCAACTGGTCGAAGAAGTCGAAGATGATCTCGGCGAGCGGCAGCGTGTAGCGCAACTCCACCCGTTCGGCGGACAGGTACTCCATGCCGAGCAGGGCGCCGCGCCGGCTCTGGCACAGCTCCATGACCGCGCCGACGTACTCGTTCGGCACCAGGACGGTGGCGCGCACCACCGGCTCGCGGATCTCAGCGATCTTGCCGGTCGGGAACTCGCTCGGGTTGGTGACCGTCGCCTCGTTCGCGTCCTCGGTGACCACCTGGTAGACCACGTTCGGCGCGGTGGAGATCAGGTCGAGGTTGAACTCGCGCTCCAGCCGCTCGCCGATGATCTCCAGGTGCAGGAGGCCGAGATACCCGACGCGGAAGCCGAAGCCGAGCGCCGCCGAGGTCTCCGGCTCGTAGGTGAGCGCGGCGTCGTTGAGCTTGAGCTTGTCGAGCGCGTCACGCAGCGCCGGGTAGTCCGAGCCGTCGATCGGGTAGAGGCCCGAGTAGACCATCGGCTTCGGGTCCTTGTAACCGCCCAGAGCCTCCTTGGCCGGCCGGTTGTGGCCGGTGATGGTGTCACCCACCCGGGACTGGCGGACGTCCTTCACGCCGGTGATCAGGTAGCCCACCTCGCCGACACCGAGGGCGCCGGCCTTCTCCATCTCCGGCGACACCACCCCGATCTCGAGCAGCTCGTGCACGGCGCCGGTGGACATCATCTTGATCTTGTCGCGGGCGCTGATCCGGCCGTCGATCACCCGGACGTACGTGACGACGCCGCGGTACACGTCGTACACCGAGTCGAAGATCATCGCGCGGGCCGGTGCGTCGGCGTCGCCGACCGGTGCCACCAGCTCCCGGACGATCTCGTCGAGCAGGTGCGACACCCCGATGCCGGTCTTGCCGGAGACCCGGAGGACCTCCGACGGGTCGACGCCGATGAGCTTGGCCAGCTCCTCGGCGTACTTCTCGGGCTGCGCGGCCGGCAGGTCGATCTTGTTGAGCACCGGGATGATGCGCAGGTCGTTCTCCATCGCCAGGTACAGGTTGGCGAGGGTCTGCGCCTCGATGCCCTGCGCGGCGTCGACGAGCAGCACCGCGCCCTCACAGGCGGCGAGGCTGCGGGAGACCTCGTAGGTGAAGTCGACGTGCCCCGGGGTGTCGATCATATTGAGGACGGCGGTCTCGCCCTGCCGGGCGCCCTCGCGGACGGTCCAGGGCATCCGCACGGCCTGCGACTTGATGGTGATGCCGCGCTCGCGCTCGATGTCCATCCGGTCGAGGTACTGCGCACGCATCTGCCGCGGGTCGACCACGCCGGTGATCTGCAGCATCCGGTCGGCCAGCGTCGACTTCCCGTGGTCGATGTGGGCGATGATGCAGAAGTTGCGGATACGGCTGGGATCGGTCGATCCGATCACGTTCACGCCGGGGTCGAGCGGTCCAGGCACGGTCGTCCGTTCTTCTCGGGATGGTTCTGCGGATGCGGGTGTCGCCGGTCGAACGCCGGCGCCCCCTATCGTCCCACGCCCGCGGGGGCAGGTCCGATCACACCCGTTCCGGCGCCTCCCGCGCAGCCGGGATCCCGCCTCCCGCGCAGCCGGGGTCAGTCCGGCGGCTCCAGGAACAGCGCGGAGAGCCGGGGCAGCCGGCGGCGCATCTCGTCCTCGTTGTCGAAGTCCCACAGGTCGGCCACCTCCGGCCGGTGCCGGGGCCGGTCCTCGGCGGGCAGCGGCGTGCCGGTGGCCTCCTCATAGGCCCGGGCCGCGATGCCGAGCACCTCCTCGGCCTCGAAGACGGCGCCGGTGTCGGCGCCCTCCTTGATCGCCACCACGTTGGCCAGCACGTCGGGTGCCGGGACGGCGGCGGCCACCGCCTTGCGCCCGTGCGCGATCAGCCAGCCCCGGAACGCGTCGAAGCCCGCCTCGTCGGCGCCGCTGTTGATCAGATAGGCCGCGGCCCAGAGGTCCTCGGTGCCGGAGGCCACCATCACCTTGTCCAGGTGGCGGCCCCAGGCGACGATCTCCTCCGGATCACGGGTGGCCAGGTCGGCGACGGCGCGCTCGGCCACCTCGGCGGGGGACGCCGGCCGGTCGGCGGTGGCGCGGTCGATGACCGCCCAGAAATCGTCGGTTCGCATACGACGATCCTGCCAGTGCGGTACGACAGTCCTTCGCTGACACGGTCGGTGACGGCAGGATGGGGCCCATGCGGCCGATCACCCTGCCCGAGATTCCGTACGACGCCACCGCCGTACGCCCGGATTGGCCCGACCTGCCGGAACCCGTGCGCCGGGCGATCACCGCGCGCCTCGGCTCCCCGGTGTCCGCCGCGCGCAGCGCCGGCGGCGGTTTCACCCGGGCCTTCGCGGCCGTGCTCGACACCGAGGCCGGCACCGGCGTGTTCGTGAAGGCCGCACCGCTGGGCGACCCCACCGCCGAGTGGTACGCCCGGGAAGCCGCCATCACCGCGGCCCTGCCCCCGGAGGTGACCGCCGCCCGTCCGCTCTGGACCATGACCGACGCCGGCTGGTACGTCCTGTGCCTCGAGGCGATCGACGGCCGGATCCCGCCGCTCCCCTGGTCCCCCGACGATCTCCAGTCGGCCCTGCGCACCTGGTCGGCGGCGGCCACCGCGCTGGCCCATCCGTCACCGGCGCTGCTCGCCGTCGGCCTGCCCGGGCTGCCGGAGATCGTGCGCGGCGAGATGTCCTGGTGGTCGCTGATCGCCAAGCGCCGCGAGCCGATGCCGGAACCGGCCACCACCACGATCGCGCCGCAGCGGCTCGCCGAGCTGGCCAGGCTGGAGCGCGCCCTGCCCGACCTGGTCGCCGGCGACGCCCTGATGCACGGTGACCTGCGGCTGGACAACGTGCTGATCGACGCCGGCGGCCGGGCCTGGCTCTGCGACTGGACCTGGCCGTGCCTCGGCGCACCCTGGTTCGACACGGTCACGCTGCTGGTCAGCGCGTACGCCAGCGGCCTGGACACCGACGCCGTGCTCCGGGCCTGGGGCGCACCGGACGAGGGCGTGGACGGCGCTCTGGCGGCCCTCTCTGGCTACTGGCTGGTCCGGGCCGGCGGCGGGCCGAGCAGCGCGTCGCCGCACAGCCGCCAGCACCAGCGGTTCAGCGGCGAACAGGCCCTCGCCTGGCTCGCCGAACGCCGGGGCTGGGACACCGCCCCGGCCAAGCGCGGCTGGCTCCGCCGCTGACGCCGTTTTGGCGGCTCGGAGGCGTGCTGGTAGTCTGGTCCATCGCGTGTGGTGACACGCTGTGGTCATTCTTTCCGGCCCTGCCGGAGCGGTGCTCACAGCGCGGCAGCCATTCGTTTAGACCATTTTTCCGAACTAGTCAGGACAAGGCTGTCGCGTGGCGAACATCAAGTCCCAGATCAAGCGCAACCGGCAGAACGAGAAGGCCCGTCTGCGCAACAAGTCGGTCAAGTCTTCGCTGAAGACCGTGATCCGCAAGCTTCACGAGGCGAGCGCGTCCGGTAACAACGAGTCGGCTACCGCTCTGCTGCGTGACGCCTCGCGTCAGCTGGACAAGGCTGTCAGCAAGGGCGTCATTCACAAGAACCAGGCGGCCAACCGTAAGTCGGCTATCGCCAAGAAGATCGCCTCGCTGTCCGCCTGATCCTTTCGGATCACATTCAGCGGCCGCAGCGATGCGGTCACTGGCTCCGCCCGCCGGCGGGCGGGCAGAGCGAAACCGGGCACCGCTGGACCCTCAAGGTCCGCGCGGTGCCCGATTCGTTTTCCCGATGTGGTACGGACAAAGCAAAGCCCCGGGCGGGATCCGCTCGGGGCTTTCTTGATACGTCGTCACTCGTAGCGGCGCACCGCGGACTGCCGGGCCATCTGCTGCCGCACGTCCCCCTCGTCGGTCCACGGCCGGCGCACCGGTGCCGTGTTCACCGCCGGACCGGCCGCCCGCTGCTCGGCACCGGCCGGGTAACGCCCGTCCCGCACCGGCTCGCCCCCGGAGTAACGGCCGCCCTGGATCGGCCGGCCGGCCCCGTTCTCCGGCGGGAACCAGACCACTCCGGTCGACCGGCCCTGCGCCGGCTCCACCGGCAGCGGCGTCACGACCGGCGCCCGCACTCGCGGCGGCGGCCACTCGGTCGCATGCCCCCCGCCGCGCGGCCGGTACGTGTCCCGCTCGGCCCGCTGCACGGCGACCCGGGCGGCCACCGGCTCGGCGGGCGGCGGCGCCAGCCACCCGGCCATCAGGTCGTTGAACTTCACCATCACCGCCACCGCGAACGGCAGCACCAGCACACCCCACCAGTTGACCAGCTCGGCCAGGGCGAGCAGCAGGCCGAGCGCGATCGCGCCCTCCAGGAAGACGAAGCAGAGCAGCCCGCTCGGGCTGAGGTGGCGCAGGCGCAGCATCCGGGCGTACATCGGCTGGTGTGCCGCGCCGGCCCGCCGGGAACGCACCGTGCGGGTCATCGGGCACCGCCGGACCGGCGCGCCGCGGCCACCGCGAAGACGGCCTGTTCCAGCGCGTACCCACGGTCCTCGGCGCCGCCCTTGACCGCCGCGTTGCAGACCGCGGCGGCGCGCATCGCGTCGACCAGCCCGTCCGGCGTCCAGCCGCGGCTGCGCTCCTGCGCCTTCTGGATCTTCCAAGCCGGCATGCCGAGCGTGCTGGCCATCTGGTACGGATTGCCCTTGCCGGCCGACGCCACCCGCGCGACCGTCCGCACCCCGTCGGCCAGCGCGTCCGCGATCGGCACCGGGTCGACCCCGACGTGCAGCGCCCAGCGCAGCGCCTCGAGCGCGCCGGGCAGGTCGCCGACCATCGCCGCGTCCGCCACCGTGAAGCCGCTGACCTCGGCCCGGCCCTTGTAATACCGAGCGACCACCGCCTCGGTGACCTTGCCGTCGGTGTCGGCGAGCAGCTGCGAGCAGGCCGCCGCGATCTCCCGCAGGTCGTTGCCGACCGCGGCGAGCAGCGCGGCCGCGGTCGCCTCGTCGCACCGGCCGCCGGCCCGGCGGAACTCGTCCCGGACGAAGGCGGTCCGCTCCCGGTCGTTCTTCAGCTTCATCGCGGGCACCACCGTCGCGCCGGCCTTCTGCAGGCCGTCGGCGAACGCCTTGCCCTTCGCGCCACCCGGATGGGTGACGATCAGCGTGACCTCCGGGTCCGGATTCTTCGCGTACGACAGCAGCGCGGCGGCCAGCTCCTTGCGCGCGTCCTGCCCGTTGCGCAGGACCAGCACCCGCCGCCCGCCGAACAGCGACGGGCTGAGCATCTCGGCGACCTCACCCGGGCTCAGCTGGCCGGCCTCGTATTCCCGGACGTCCGCGCCCGGGTCGGCGGCTCGAGCCGCTTCCACCGCCGCGGTGACGGCACGGGCGGCGAGCAGTTCCTCATCGCCTTGGACGAGCAGCAACAAGGGTGGTGGCGCGGCGTTCACGCCCGACATCGTCGCACGTCCGGCAGACACTCCGACGAGGCTCACTCTTTGGCGCAGCTCTATCGATCACGGAACGCGAAACCAGACATATCGGCACGCAAGGATATGTCAGACAATCTGACCTGCGGGATCGTCCGGCGAGGTGGCGGGCCACCGCCGACGGTCCCGGGTCGCACCCGGCGCCGGAAATACCTCATCGCCCTCCGGCATGTCGTTCTTGCACCGGGCGGCCGGCCCGCGGGCCACCGCTCTTGGGCCGCCACCGCTCTTGAGGACACCGTCGCTTCGGGCCACCACTGCTGCGGGGCCGCCGCCGCTCTTGAGGCCGCCGCTGCTCCGGAGGCGCTGCTGCTTCGGAGGCGCCGCTGCTTCGGGGGCGCCGCTGCTTCGGGGGCGCCGCTGCTTCGGGGGCGCCGCTTTGGCCGGCTCACCCAGGTGTTCAGCCGCTCTCCGCCCCGCGCGTGGTCACGGCCAGGTCGCCGCCGGCCGCGCTGAGCACCGCGAGATCGCCGGAGAGGTCGGTGCGCAGCACCCGCGCGCCGTCGGTGGCCAGGCGGGACATCAGCGCCGGGTTCGGATGCCGGTAGTCGTTGCCCACACCCACCGAGACCAGCGCCACCGCCGGGTCCACCGCGTCGAGCAGCTCCGGCGACTGCAGCGCGCTGCCGTGGTGCGCCACCTTCAGCACGTCGGCCCGCAGCGCCGCCGGGCCGAGCCGCTCGACCAGGTCGGCCTGCTCCTCGGTCTCCGCGTCACCGAGCAGCAGCACGCTGCGACCGGCCACCGTGGCCCGCAGCACCAGCGAGTTGTTGTTCGGGTCCGAGTTGGTGCCCCGCAGCGGCTCCAGCGGGCCGAGCGCCTCGAGCCGCAACCCGTCCCGCTCGTAGGTCCACCCCGGGCCGACCGCTCGCACCGGCGCGCCGGCCCGCTCGGCGGCGGCGGTGACCTGCGCCCGGCCGCCCTCGGGCTCCGGCCAGTCCGGCGCGACCACCGCCGCCACCGCCCGGCCGCGGAACAATCCGTCCACCCCACCCACGTGATCCGCGTGGTAGTGACTGACCGCGAAGAGCGCCACCTGTCGTACCCCGAGCCGGCGCAGGCACCGGTCCACCGGGTCCGGCTCCGGCCCGGCGTCGACCACCACCGCACGGCCCCGGCCGGCCGGCAGCACCAGCGCGTCGCCCTGCCCCACCGAGCAGGCCACCACCAGCCAGTGCGGCGGGGGCCAGCCGGTGGCGAGCAGTCGTACCGGCAGGGCGCCGAGCACCGCGCAGACCGCCACCACGGCGGACACCTTGCGGACCACCGCCCGGCGGGCCGCGATCAGGAACACCACCGTGAGCCCGCCCAGCAGCAGGGCGCCGGCCACCCCGGCCGGCCAGGGCAGCGCGCCGGCCGGTACCCGCGCCCCGGTCCGCGCGACGAGCACCAGCCAGGCGGCCGGCCAGTGCGCGAGCCAGCCGGCGAACTCGGCCCCGGCCGGCCACACCGGGGAGAGCAGCGCGGCGGCCACCCCGAGCAGGGTGGCCGGGGCGATCGCCGGGACGACGACCAGGTTGGCCGGCACCGCGACCAGGCTCACCGTGCCGGACAGCCCGGCGATCACCGGCCCGCAGGCCACCTGGGCGGCGGCCGGCACGGCCAGCGCCTCGGCCGCGACGGGTGGCCAGCCCCGGGCCCGCAGCGCGTCCCGCCAGACCGGGGCGAGCAGCAGCAGACCGCCGGTGGCCAGCACGGAGAGCGTGAACCCGGCGTCCGCCGCCAGCTCCGGGTCGGCGAACAGCAGCACCGCGGCGGCCGCGGCCAGCGCCGGCACCGCCGCCCGGGGGCGCCCGGAGGCCAGCCCGAGCAGGCCGATCGCCCCCATCGCGGCGGCACGGACCACGCTCGGCGACGGCCGGGCCAGGATCACGAAGCCGGCCAGCGCCACCGCGCACACCGCCGCGCAGAGCGCCGGCCCGGCCCCGGTCCGGCGCACCGCGAAGAGGACCACCCCCAGGATGATCGCCACGTTCGAGCCGCTGACCGCGTTCAGATGGGTCATCCCGGTGGTCTGGAAGTCGGCCTCCAGGGCCGGGTCGAGCCGGCTGGTGTCCCCGACGACCAGGCCGGGGAGCAGGCCGCCGGAGTCGTCCGGCAGCGGCGCGCAGGCCCGTTGCAGCCCGGCCCGGAGCCGGCCGGCGGCCCGCTGGGCCCAGGACGGCTCGCCGATCAGGTGGGGCGGCTTGCGGACCGAGACGACGGCCGCCCGCAGGTCGCCGGGTCGGGGCGGCATCAGCTTCCCGGTGGCGGTCAGGTACTGGCCGGGCAGCAGGCCGCGCCAGCCCGGGTCGCTGCCGAGCACCAGGGCCCGCGCGGACAGCCGGATCGGTTCGCCGCCGTCCGTGCGGCGGACCCGTTCCAGCTCGACCGCGACCAGGTAGGTGGGCGGCCCGGCGGTCCCGCGCAGCGCCCGCGGATCGTCCCGGACCACCGCGCGCACCTCCACCGGGTCACCGGCCTCGATCAGCGCCACCAGCGCACCGGCCTCCCGCACGCTGACCCGGGCGGCAGTGGCCACCGCCCCGCACCCGGCGCCGAGCGCCAGCGCCACCCCGATCCACCGCAGCGCCCCGGGAAAAGCAGCCGCCCGGGAAGAGACCGCTGCCCCGGAAAGCGCCTGCCCGGGGGCAGCACGCCGGCGGGGAGAGGCGCGCCGCAGGCCGATCAGTGCGCCCACCCCCGCGACGATCAGCGCGGTCGCCCCGGTGAGCAGCCCGCTGCGGGCCGGCTGGTGCAGCGCGCCCAGCGCGGCCAGCCAGACGCCCACCGTGAACCCGGCCAGCCGCAGATCCGGTGCCGCCCGCGGCTCCCGGCCGCTCACACCGTCACCAGGTCCTTGAGCTGCTCGAACCGCGCGTCCCCGATCCCGTCCACCTTGCGCAGGTCGGTGACCGCCCGGAACCCACCCTGCGCCGTCCGGGCGTCCAGGATCCGCTGGGCCAGCACCGGACCGACCCCGGGCAGCCCGTCCAGGTCGGCCAGGGTCGCGGTGTTCAGGTTGACCAGCCCACCCGCCGGCCCAGCCGCCGGACCGGCGCCGCCCGACGGGACCGGGCCGGCCGTGGGCACCGCGCCCGGCGGCAGGCTCGCACCCACCATGATCAGCTCGCCGTCGGTGACCTTGCGGGCCAGGTTCAGCCCGGCCACGTCCACCCCGGGGTCGGCGCCGCCGGCCGCGGTCAGCGCGTCGGCCACCCGGGCGCCGGGCGCGAGCCGGACCAGGCCGGGCTTGCGCACCTTGCCGCCGACCGCGACCACCACCTCGGCCGAGGCACTGGCTACCCCGGCCGAGCCCGCACCCACCGGGCCCGCACCGGCCGGCGCCGCACCGACCATGCCGACCGGGCCGGCCGCCGGGGTCACACCGAGGCCCGGCGCGACCGGCTCCACCCGGGGCCGCGACTGCCAGGCCAGGAACGCCGCGACCAGCACCACCACCACGGCGACCACGGCCAGCGCCCGCACACCGGGCCGCCCCGGGTCGAAGGCGTGCAGCCACTTCCGAGGTCCGCCCGGGTCATCACCGAACGCGCCGGCACCGGGAAGCGCCGGCCCGGGCTCATCACGGAACGCACCGGCACCGGGAAGCGGCTCTGGCGCCCCCGCCATCTCCCAGGCATAACTCTCCACCCCGGCAGGCAGCGGAACCGCGCCGGCCGCACCAGGTCCGTCAGGCAGACCATGCTCATCACCCCCGGAACGCCCGGAGCCGGGCGCCTCGTCGGAACGGCCGTCGACCTCGGCCCAGGCCGGCACGATGTCCGACCACCGCAGTGGCCCGGCCGGTCCGCCCCGGCCCACCGGCCCGGCCGCGTCTGCGTCGTGCAGCGCCCGCATCCGGGTCGCCACGACGTCGTCGGTATCCTTCGCGTCTCGCACGGGTCGGATTCTGTGAAAACGGCCCGCTCGGGACCGGCCCGGCTGTGGACGTTCCGGCACTGTGGACGTCCACCACGATCTTTCCCGCTCTGCTAAGGACCACTTTCGTGACCAGAGAAGAGGCGATCCTCCGGCTCCGCGCGGCCGGCTGTGTCTTCGCCGAGGACGAGGCCGCGGTGCTCGTCGAGGCGGCCGCGGACGGCACCTCCCTCGACGCCATGGTCGAACGCCGGTGCGCCGGCGAGCCGCTGGAACAGGTGGTCGGTTACGCGGACTTCTGCGGCATCCGGGTCCGCCTGCGCCCCGGCGTCTTCGTCCCCCGGGTCCGCAGCGAGCTCCTGGTCCGCACGGCCGTGGCGGAACTGACAGGCCAGATCACGCAATCCCCGACCGCCGCAGCGGACGAAGAGGCCCGGCCCCTGGTCGTCGACCTGTGCTGCGGCTCCGGCGCGCTCGGCCTCGCGGTCCGCCACCGGGTCCCCGGGATCACCCTGCACGCCGCCGACCTCGACCCGGCCGCGGTCGCGGCGGCCCGCGACAACCTGGGCGCCAACGTCCACCAGGGTGACCTGTTCGCCGCCCTGCCGCCCGAGCTGCGCGGCCGGATCACCGTCCTGCTGGCCAACGTCCCGTACGTGGCGACCCGCCACCTGCCCTTCCTGCCCGCCGAGGCCCGCGACCACGAGCCCCGGACCGCCCTGGACGGCGGCGACGACGGCCTGACCGTCTTTCGGGCCGTGCTCGCCCAGGCCGGTGACTGGCTCGCGCCGGGCGGGCTCCTGCTCTCCGAGATCACCGAGGCGCAGACCGGCCCGGCAATCACCGCCGTCGATGGCCATGGATTGACGCCGGCCGTGACCACCGACGATGATCTCGACGCCCGTGTGATCACCGCGAGACGATAGGCAGCGTTGTGGGGCTGTTTCGCAGGGTTGCCCGCGCCCGGCTGGCCGGCCGGGTGGTGCGGAGGCTGCGCCACTCCGGCATTCCGGGCGCCCGCTACTACTCGGCTGCTTTCGAGGTCCGGTTCACCCGGCCCGGCGACGAGCAGTCGACGATTCTGCCGCTCACCCCGCTGCTCGGGCGCAGCCGTCGTGAGCTGGGCGCGTATCTGGCCGGCATCGTCCGTACCGGAAATCTTCCGGAGGATTGGGCGAGCGCGGCGCCGAGGTTGCGGCCGGTGCTGCGCGGCAGCGCCGCGGGCGCACCGCTGTGCCGCCCGGTATTGCCGTTCCTGTCCGAGTTCGTGGTGGTCGATCATCCCGACACCATCACGTACGTCACGCCGGACCAGCTGGCGGCCTGGGAGGTGACCGAGGACCAGGTGTTCGACGCCGCCCGGGCGAACCTCTCCGGCGCGGTGCTGCACGGCGCGCCCACGACCAAGCCGGTGGTGGTCCGGTTCGTCGACGACGGGAACGCCTACTGGACCTCGCACCTGCTGCTGCCGGGCTGGCTGGACCGGCTCGCCGAGCAGGTCGGCGGCCCGCCGGTGGCGTTCGCACCGGAACGCGGCACCCTGCTGGTCGCCGCCGACGACCACGACCTGCTCCGGGCGCTGTTCGCCCAGGTGGAGGAGATCTACGCGCGCTCGTCGCGGTCGTTGACCCCGATGGCGTACGTCAGCGGCCCGGACGGCTGCCCGGTCCCGTACCCCGCCCCACCCGGCCACCCGCTGCACCCGGCGGTGTCCCGGGCCGAGCGGATCCTGGCCGTCGAGGAGTACAACCGGCAGGCCGCCGAGCTGCCGGACGCCGCGGAACTGCGACTGACCGGCTCGGACACGGACGGCTGGCGTACCCGCGCCTTGTGGGAGCGGGACGCGCCGATCCTGTTGCCGGCCGCCGACGAGGTGCAGGCCGGCGACCGGGTGCTGCCCTGGACCGGCCTGGAGCTGACCCCGGCGGAGGACCTGACCCCGGCCCGCTGGCGCGCCCGGAAGTGGCCCGACCCCGGCACCTAGTCCCGGCGGTGCACGATCACCCCGGCCAGGCCGGGTCCGGTGTGCGCGGCCACCACCGCGCCCACCTCGGTGAGGTAGCAGTCCCGCAGCCGGTCGCCGAGCCGCATGGTGACCGCGTCGACGAGCGCGCTCGCGCGTTCCGGGGTGCCCAGATGGTGCACGGCGATGTCGGCCTCACCGGGCCCGGCCGCCTCGACCGCGAGATCGACCAGCCGGCTCAGCGCCCGACCGGCGGTACGCACCTTGTCCCGCACCACCACCGCGCCGTCCGCCACGTGCAGGATCGGCTTGACCGAGAGGGCGGTGCCGAGCAGCGCCGAGGCGGCCCCGATCCGGCCACCGCGGCGCAGGAACTCCAGCGTGTCGACGTAGAAGAACGTGCTGACCCGCGCGGCGTGCTCGACCGCGGTCCGGTAGACCCCCGCCAGGTCCTGCCCCTGCCTGGCCGCGGCGGCGGCGGCCAGCGCCGGGAAGCCCAGCCCCATCGCCGCAGTGCCGCTGTCCACCACCCGCACCTGCGGGCCGACCTCGGCGGCGGCCAGCTGGGCCGCCTCGAACGTGCCGGAGAGCTTGGCGGACAGGTGCACGGAGACGACGCCGTCCGCGCCGGCGTCCAGGAGCCGGCGGTACTGGTCGACGAACTGGGACGGTGCGGGCCGGGACGTGCTCACCGAGGTGCGGCGAGCACCGAGCGCCCTGGCGACCTCGGCCGGGAAGATCTCCAGGCCCTCGAGCCCGTCCCAGCCGTTGATCACGACGGTGAGCGGCACGATGGTGAGGTCGTACCGCCCGTTCAGCTCAGCGGGAAGATATGCCGTGGAGTCGGTGACGACCGCGATGGTCATGCACGAACTGTACTGATCCCCGGTCGGTCCGGGATCAGCCAGGCGTGACCGAGGACACCAGGAACGGCTCGCCCTGCTGGCAGGTCGTCATGGTGCCGGGCTGCGGCGTGCCGGTCACCCGCACCTTGCTGCCCACCACGGCCGACGCGCGCAGCGCCTCGTCGCCGAAGACCAGCAGGTGGAGGGCCTTGCCGGCCTGCAGGAGCAGGCAGTTCGGCTCGACCCCGGCGGTGACCGTGCCGGTGACCGTGGTGGTGCCGGCGGCGGGCTTACCGGACGTGGTCACCGAGGGCTCCGGCTGGGCGGAGGTGGACTCCGGGAGGACGGAGACCGAGGGAGCGGCGCCGGGTTCGACCGACCCGGTGTCGCTCTGCGAACGTGCGCAGCCGGCGATCACCAGCGTGAGCAGGACGGCGGGGACGACAGTTCGACGGATCATGGCAGTTGGACGCTCCGGAAGGATGATCGGTTCCGTCGGACCGACGAAGAAGAGGCAGGCCGACCGAGAAGAGGCAGTCCGACCAGGAGAGGCAGGCCGACGAGGAAGAGTCAGACCGCCGGGGGAACCGGCCGGTCGGCGAAGACTCCCACGTTGTACGCCCCCAGCTGCCAGTCCCGGTCCTCGTCGTAGGTCAGCTCGGCCCAGTGACAGTTCTGCAGCGCGCGCAGCGTGCGGTTCTGCTCCCGGGACCAGCCGAGCAGGTGGGCGAGACCCTGGCGGGCCGCGGCGCCGTGGGTGGCGACCACCACCGTGCCACCGGCAGGGACCAGCGCGGCCGCGTCCTGCAGCGCGTCGCTGACCCGTTTGCCCATGACGTCGAGATCCTCCACGTCACCGCCGACGTCCTTGCCCGCCTTCCAGCGCGCGAACTCCAGCGGCCGCTGCGAGGCCACCTCGGTCATGGTCAGGCCCTGCCAGGAGCCGAAGAACCGCTCCCGGAGCCGCTCGTCGTGGCTCACCGTGAGCCCGGTGCGAGTGGCCAGCGCAGCCGCCGTGTCGGCGGCCCGCTGCAGGTCACTGGCGACGATCGCATCCGGCCGCATCGTCAGCAGCAGCTCCGCGGCCTCCGCTGCCTGCCGGCGGCCGAGGTCGTTGAGCGGCACGTCGGTCTGCCCCTGGACGCGGTGTCCCGCGTTCCAGTCGGTGTTGCCGTGCCGCCAGACGATGAGGCGGGTGGTCACGACGCTTCGGAGCCGGCCGCGCCCGCGTCGACCATGTCCCGGTCGACGAACGGGATGGTCGGGCAGTCCTTCCACAGCTTGTCCAGGGCGTAGAACTCGCGCTCCTCGGAATGCTGCACGTGGACCACGATGTCGACGTAGTCGAGCAGCACCCAGCGGCCCTGCCGCTCGCCCTCGCGGCGCACCGGCTTCGCCTTCTCCGGCAGATTGACCAGGGCTTCCTCGATGGCATCGACGATCGCGACGACCTGACGCTCATTCGACGCCGACGCGATGACGAACGCGTCGGTGATGTAGAGCTGCTCGGCGACGTCGATGAGGGTGATGTCCTGCGCCTTCTTGTCGGCGGCGGCCTGTGCGGCCGTCAACGCCAGTTCAACAGCGCGTTCAGTGGCGGGCAAAAGAGTCCCCTCGGTCGGGTGTCAGAGGCCCCAAGTGTCTCACGCGCGTCCGACAATCCCCGAGTCCCGATACAGCCCCCGCTTGTTGATGTACTGCACGACACCATCCGGGACCAGGTACCACACCGGAAGACCGGCTCCGACCCGCTGGCGGCAGTCGCTGGACGAGATGGCCATGGCCGGCACCTCGACCAGGGTGACGCTCTCGGCGGGCAGGTTCGCCGCGGAGAGTTCGAAGCCGGGACGGGTCACGCCGATGAAGTGCGCGAGACCCAGCATGGTCATCGCGTCCTTCCAAGACATGATCCGGCCGATGGCGTCGGCGCCGGTGATGAAGTACAGCTCCGCAGACTGGCCGTAGACCGCGCGCATGTCGCGCAGCGTGTCGACCGTGTAAGTGGGCCCGTCCCGGTCCAGGTCGGCCCGGCTCACGTGGAAGCGCGGGTTGGAGGCGGTGGCGATCACCGTCATCAGGTACCGGTCCTCGGCGGGCGAGACCTTGCCCTTCTCGTACGGCTGCCCGGTCGGGACGAACATCACCTCGTCCAGCGCGAAGCGGGCCTGCACCTCGCTCGCCGCGACCAGGTGGCCGTGATGGATGGGATCGAACGTCCCACCCATGATTCCGATCCGCCTGCCTGACATCGCAGCAGAATAGCGGTGCGGCCGACCCCTGTTCAGCCGTCTAGGCGTTTCCGGACGGCGGCGAGCAGGTCGTTCGCCGTGAACGGCTTCTCCAGCAGCACGACACCCGGGTCAAGGTTCCCCTGGGAGGCCAGGATCGGCTGGGCATAACCGGACATGTAGAGCACCCGGGTGGACGGCCGTACGTCCACCAGCCGCTCGGCGAGCTCCTTGCCCAGCATCCCGGGCATCACCACGTCGCTGACCAGCAGGTCGATCTCTCCGGCGTGCCGGGCGGCCAGCTCCAGCGCCTGCGAGCCACCGTCCGCGGAGATCACCTCGTAGCCGGCGCCGCTGAGGATCCGGCCGGCCACGTCGCGCAGCCCGGCCTCGTCGTCCACCACCAGCAGCGTCTCGCCGTTGCCGCCGGTGGCGGCCGGCGCCTCGTCGCGCTTCTCCGGCACCGCCTCCTCGCCGGCCGGCAGCAGCACGGTGACCGTGGTGCCCAGGCCCGGCTCGCTGGTCAGGCTCACCTCGCCGCCGGCCTGGGTGACGATCCCGTACACGGTGGCCAGGCCGAGACCGGTGGCCTCGCCCTTGGGCTTGGTGGTGAAGAACGGGTCGAAGGCACGCTCCCGCACGTCGGCCGGCATGCCCTCGCCGGAGTCGCAGACCCGCAGCCGGACCTGGTCGCCGAGACGCCACGTGTCGATCACCAGGTTGCCGCCCTCGGGCATCGCGTCCCGGGCGTTGGTGGTCAGGCTGGTCAGCATCTGCTCGGCGCGGCCCGGGTCCCAGTTCACCGGCGGCAGGTCCGCCCCGGGCCGGACGATCAGCGTGATCCTCTCGCCGAGCGTCTCGCGCAGGGTCTCGCACAGCCCGTCGATCACCTGGTTCAGGTCGAGCGGCGCCGGGCGGACCACGTCGCGCCGGGCGAAGGCGAGCAACTGGTGGGTGAGGTCGGTGCCGCGGGTGCCGGCCCGGACCACCTGGCTCGCGTCGGCGGCGATCGCCTTCAGGTCCGGCGTCGGGCTCTCCGCCTCCTCGATCACGAAGCTGGCGTAGTTGAGGATCACCCCGAGCATGTTGTTGAAGTCGTGGGCGATCCCGCCGGCCAGCTGGCCCAGGCTCTCCAGCCGCTCGGCGCGGTGCCGGTGCGCCTCGGCGCGCAGCCGATCGTGCTCCGCCGCGGCCTGGTCGCGGTCGCTGACGTCCCGGATCACCGCGACCGCGAACCGGCCCTGCGGGGTCTCGACGATCGTGGTGGACGACTCGACCGGGAACTCGGTGCCGTCGCGCCGTCGCGCGGTGGTCACGATGGTGCCGATCGAGCCGGGCAGGGCTGACTCGATCAGGTGCTGCCGTTCCGGTACGAGTGCTTTCGACTCCTCGGTGAGCAGCACGTCGACGGGCTGGCCGACCAGTTCCGTGCCGGGCCACCCGTACATCTGCCCGGCACGGTCGTTGGCCAGCACGATCCGTGAGTCGTCGAGGACCAGGATCGCGTCCGGCGCGGCCTGCAACAGGCCGGAGGACAGTTCAGCGGACCATTCCACGCATTCACCCCCGTAGCATCAGGCTACGGGGTGCAAGCACATAAAGCCGGAATTTCGGTCACCTGCCGGTCACTCGCGGGCCAGCAGCGCCCGCCGCATGTCGTCGTCGCTGTCCTGCACCACCCGGTTCAGGATCGGATTCAGGTCCGGCGCGGCCAGCAGACCGGCCGCCAGCTCCCGGGTCCGGGCCGAGACCATCACCGCGGGGTACGCCGCCAGCGTCGTCTTCTCCGCGCTCATCCCGGAGCGCAGCCGCATCATCTCCGGCATCTCGGTGAAGTACCGCTCCACGTACGGCTGCAGCAGCTCGCGCTGCTCGGGGTGCCAGAAGCCGAGCGCGGTGAGCTCGATCAGCCGGTTGGAGAGGGTGGCGTCGCCGACGATCGCCGCCCACGCCGCCTGTTTGGCCGCCGGCTCGGGCCGCGCCGCGTGGCAGCGGGCTGCCCACTGCTCGCCGGTGGCGCTGCGGTCGGCGGCCAGCTCGGCCTCGATCGCGTCCGGACCGGCCGCACCCAGCACCACCAGCCGGTACAGCACCAGCCAGCGCAGGTCGGCGTCGACGGCCAGCCCTGCCGGGACACCCTCGCCGGCCAGCCAGGCGCGCAGCCGGGCGGTGTCGGTGGTCGCGCCGACCAGCCCGCGGGCCGCGGCCAGCTGCCGGGAACTGCCGGCCGGTGACACGGCGAGCAGCCGGTCGGCGGCCTGGGCGACCAGCTCCAGGGCGGCCGGGCGGGTCTCGGCGGTGGCGTACCGGTCGACCAGGCCCCGGGTGGCGCGCAGCACGTCCTCGATGATCACCGTCTCGGTCTCCACCGGCAGCGCGGCCAGGACCAGCGTGACCAGCTCGGCCACCGGGCGCTCGCCGTCCACCACGGCGTCCAGGGTCGAGGCCCAGAGCAGGGCGCGGGCCAGCGAGTCGCCGAGCAGCGGCAGCAGCAGCGGGACCGCGGCCGCCGAGGCGGCGTCGAGCCGGACCTTCGCGTAGGCCAGGTCACCGTCGTTGAGCAGCAGCAGGTCGGCCGCGCGCACCCCGGCCAGGGCCGGCAGCACGGTCCGGCCGGTCGCCTCGACGTCCACCTCGAGCAGCTCGCGGCGCACCACGGCCCCGTCCGCGTGGTCGTAGAGGCCGATGCCGATCCGGTGCGGGCGCAGCGTCGCGAACCCGTCCGGCGCGGTCTGCACCACCGCGACCTCGCGGTACACGTCCCCGTCGCGCTGCACCTCGAGCCGCAGCGTGTTCACCTGGGCCCGGCGCAGCCACACCTCGGCCCAGCCGGAGAGGTCCCGCCCGCTCGCCTTGGAGAGCGCGCCGAGCAGGTCGGCGAGGGTGGCGTTGCCGTACGCGTGCGCCTCGAAGTGCGCGTTCAGCCCGGCCAGGAACGCCTCGTCACCGAGCCAGGCGATCAGCTGCTTGAGCACCGCGGCGCCCTTGGCGTACGAGATCCCGTCGAAGTTCAGCAGCGCCTGATCGGTGTCGGACACCTCGGCCGGCGCCACCGGGTGGGTGGACGGCCGCTGGTCGGCGCGCAGCCCCCAGCCCTTGCGGTGCAGCGCGAACGTGGTCCAGGTGCCGGTGAACCGGGTCGCGTCCGCGGTCACCCGGGCACCCAGGTACTCGGCGAACGACTCGTTCAGCCAGAGGTCGTCCCACCAGGCCATGGTGACCAGGTCGCCGAACCACTGGTGTGCCATCTCGTGCGCGATCACGCTGGCCCGGTGCTCACGCTCGGTCTCGGTCATCGCCGAGCGGGGCACGAACTCGTCGCGGAACACCACGAGGCCCGGGTACTCCATCGCGCCGAAGTTGAACTCCGGGGCGAACGCCTGCTGGTAGTGCCCGAACGGGAAGCGGATCTCGAACATCTGGTGGAACCGGTCCAGGCACTGCTTGGTGATCTCGAAGATCTCGGCGGCCTGCGCGTCCAGCGGCTCGGCGAGCGCGGCCCGGGCGTACAGCGCCAGCGGGATGCCGTCGTGCTCGTCGGTGCGCACGTGCCAGGGCCCGGCGATCAGCGAGGCCAGGTACGTGGAGATCCGCTCGGTCGGCGCGAACTCCCAGCGGCCGCCGTCCCGGCTGACCAACCGGCCGTTGGTGGCCACCGTCCACGCGGCCGGCGCGGTCACGCTGACCCGGAACGACGCCTTCAGGTCGGGCTGGTCGAAGCTGGGCAGCACCCGCCCGGCGTTGTTGATGAACAGGTGCTGGTAGAGGTAGACCGAGCCGTCCGCCGGGTCGGTGTACCGGTGCAGGCCCTCGCCGTTGTTCGAGTACCGCATCGTCGCGTCGACGACCAGCTCGTTCTCCTCGGCCAGCCCGCTGAGCGCGAGCCGCTGCCCGCCCGCCGCCGGGTGCGGCACCGGCTGCCCGTTCAGGGTGATCGAGGCGACCGTGACCGGCTCGAACTCGAGGAACGTGGCCGCGCCGGACCGGGCCCGGAAACGGACCACGGTGCGGGACTGGAAGGTGTCGCCGGTACCGGTCAGGTCCAGGTCGACGTGGTAGCTCTCGACGTCGACGAGGGAAGCCCGGTCAGCGGCCTCGGCGCGGGTCAGGGTCGGCATGACGACAATCATGCCGGTAGCCGCGCGGCCGCCGGAAAGGGCACGTCGATGATCACTTGCCCGGGTGCCGCCGGCGCGCTAATTTCGGAGCATGCGCGTGTTCCGGACCAACTGGTGGCTGCCCTGACCGGGCGGCCACTTCCCACGCGCGATTGATTTCCGCGGCTGCCCCGTTCCGGGCAGCCGTGCTGTGTCTCACGGGCAGGTCTGCCGGGCGGGCGGTCATCCGTACCCCGTGATCGGAGACATCTCATGACGACCACCGTGACCACCGCGCCCGCCCGGACCCGCCGCCTCAGCGGTTTCCAGCCGACCGGCCACCTGCACCTGGGCAACCTCCTGGGCGCACTGCGCCCGCTGATCGCGGCGCAGGGCGCCGCCGAGTCGATCGCGCTGATCGCGGACCTGCACGCGATGACCGTCGAGCACGAGCCGGCGAAGGTCCGGGCGTTCGCGCTGGACCAGGCGACGATCATGCTGGCCGCCGGGGTCGACCCGGAACGCACCCCGATCGTGCTGCAGTCCCAGGTCCGCGAGCACACCGAGCTGCACTACCTGCTGGAGTGCGTGGCCGCCTACGGCGAGGCGGCCCGGATGATCCAGTTCAGGGAGAAGTCGGCGGCCGGCGGCCCGGTCCGGCTGAGCCTGCTCACCTATCCGGTGCTGATGGCCGCGGACATCCTGCTCTACGACGTCACCCAGGTGCCGGTCGGCGAGGACCAGAGTCAGCACCTGGAGCTGGCCCGCGCCCTGGCCGTCCGGTTCAACACCCGCTACGGCGAGACGTTCGTGGTGCCCGAGGGGGTCCGCCCGGACTCCGCTGCCCGGATCATGGACCTGGCCGATCCGCTCACCAAGATGGGCAAGAGCGGTGGCGCCGGACGGCTCGCCCTGCTGGACCCGCCGGAGGTGCTCCGCCGGACCGTCGCGCGGGCCGCCACCGACACCGTCGGGCAGGTCCGCCGGGACCGGGAGCGCCAGCCCGGCATCACCAACCTGATCGACATCCTGGCCGAGTGCACCGGTCGCCCGCCGGCCGACCCGACCTCCTACGCGGCGCTGAAACGGGAGGTCACCGACGCGGTGGAGGCGCTGCTCGCGCCGATCCGCGCGCGGCACGCCGAGCTTTCGGCAAACCCCGATTTTGTACGCGGGGTGCTCGCCGCGGGCGCCGACCGGGTCCGCCCGGTCGCCGCCGCGACGGTGTCGCGGGCCCGCGAGGCGATCGGCCTGCTGGACTGAGCCTTCACACCAGCGCGGGCAGCAACTTCTCGAAGCACACGCTGCTCGGGTTGCCGGCGTAGCCGCCGAAGGCGGGGATCTGCCGGTAACCCGAGGACTGGTACAGCGCGATCGCGGCGGGCAGCGACACCCGGGTCTCCAGCCGGATCACCGACCGGCCCACCGCGAGGGCCTCCTCCTCGACCGCCACGATCAGCTCGCGGGCGAGGCCGCGGCCGCGGAACGCCGGGCGGACGTACATCCGCAGCAGCTCCGCGACCCCGTCCTCGAGGTCCCGCCAGGCGGCACAGGCGACCGCCCGGCTGTTCACCACACCGATCAGATACGCCACGTCATCGTGCGGTTCGAATATCTTTCCCGCCCGGGCCTCCGACTCGGCCAGTTCGCGCTGCTGAGCAGTCACGAGAGCGGCGAGTTCGGGGTCCAGGGCGGGACGCGATTCGATCTGCACCCGGGTGACTCTAGGTGACGACCGTTTCCGGAGGGTTGCGGCGATCTGGCCGATCGACTATTGGTCGGTGTCGTCCTCGTCGGTCGTAGCGGCCTCGACATCGGTGATCTTCTCGGGCTCGTCCTCGTCGTCGTCCATGACCAGAACCGGGGACTTCGAGCCGGACACGCTGGTGACCGTGCCGTCCGACGCCATGTGCAGCATCTCGTCCTCGCCACGGACCCGGCGGGCCTTACGCGCGGCGAGCCGCTGCGCGGCGGAGGGCCGGACGTCCAGCTCCTCCAGGCGGGCGTCGGTGCCACGCGGGCCGGAGACGAACTCACCGGCGTTGGGGTGCCAGTCGAACACCCGGTCGCCGATCCGCACCGGGTCGCCGCCCTTGGCGCCCAGCTTGCCGAGCTTGTCCTCGACGCCGACCCGCTCCAGCCGGTCGCCGAGATAGCCGACCGCCTCGTCGTTGTCGAAGTTGGTCTGCTTGATCCAGCGCTCGACCTGGGTGCCGCGGATCACGAACACGCCTTCTTCGTCCTGCTCGATGGTGAAGCCGGTGTCGTCGACAGCGCGCGGGCGCAGCACGATCCGGGTCGCCTCGACCACCGGACGCGCGGCCCGGGTGTCGGCGACCAGCTTGGCCAGCGCGAAGTTGAACTCCTTGAGACCCTCCCGGGTCACCGCGCTCACCTCGAACACCTGGTAGCCGCGGGCCTCCAGGTCGGGCCGGACCATCTCGGCCAGGTCCCGGCCGTCCGGGATGTCGATCTTGTTGAGCACCACGATCCGGGGCCGGTCCTCCAGCCCGCCGTACGCGCTCAGCTCGGCCTCGATCGCGTCCAGGTCGGCCAGCGGGTCCCGCTCGATCTCCGGGGTCGCCGCGTCCAGCACGTGCACCAGCACCGAGGTGCGCTCGATGTGCCGGAGGAACTGCATGCCGAGGCCCTTGCCGGTGGCCGCACCCGGGATCAGCCCGGGCACGTCGGCGATGGTGAACGTGGCGTCGCCGGCCTGCACCACACCCAGGTTCGGCACCAGGGTGGTGAACGGGTAGTCGGCGATCTTCGGCTTGGCCGCGGAGAGCACCGCGATCAGCGAGGACTTGCCGGCCGACGGGAAGCCGACCAGGCCGACCTCGGCGACGCTCTTCAGCTCGAGCACCACGTCGATCTGGTCGCCCGGCTCGCCCAGCTCGGCGAAGCCCGGCACCTTGCGGCGGGCGTTCGCCAGCGACCGGTTGCCCCGGCCACCGCGGCCACCGCGGGCCACCTCGAACTCGGTGCCGGCGCCGACCAGGTCGGCCAGCACCTCACCCTCGGCGGTGTGCACGACGGTGCCGTCCGGCACCTTCAGGATCAGGCCCTTGCCGCTCGCGCCGTCCCGGTTGGCGCCGGCGCCACCGGCGCCGTTGCTCGCCTTGACGTGCGGGTGGAAGTGGAAGTCCAGCAGGGTGTGCAGCTGCGGGTCGACGACCAGCGTGATGCTGCCACCGTGCCCGCCGTCGCCACCGTCGGGTCCACCCAGCGGCTTGAACTTCTCCCGGTGCACGGAGGAACAGCCGTGCCCGCCGTCACCCGCCTGCAGGTGCAGTACGACCCGGTCGACGAACGTGGTCACTTCAGCACTCCTCTAACCGCGAAAACCTCGAGAAAAACCACAGCGGGCCGCGGACCCGAGGGTCCACGGCCCGCTGAAGAGAAAAACTACCCCGCGACCGGCGTGATGCTGACGGTCTTGCGGCCACGCTTGGTGCCGAACAGCACATTGCCCGCGGAAAGCGCGAACAGCGTGTCGTCGGAGCCCCGGCCGACCAGGTCGCCCGGGTGGAACTTCGTGCCACGCTGGCGGATCAGGATCTCGCCGGCGTTGACCAGCTGGCCACCGAACCGCTTGACACCGAGCCGCTGGGCGGCGGAGTCGCGGCCGTTACGCGAGCTTGATGCACCCTTTTTATGAGCCATCTCGGCGCCTACTTCCCGCTCTTGATGCCGGTCACCTTGACGCGGGTCAGCGGCTGGCGGTGCCCCTGGCGCTTGTGGTAGCCGGTCTTGTTCTTGAACTTGTGGATCCGGATCTTCGGACCCTTGGTGTGCTCGGCGATCTCGCCGGACACCGTAACGTTGGCAAGCTTGGCCGCGTCGGTCACCAGGTTGTCACCGTCGACGAGGAGGATCGCGGCGAGCTTGAGGGCGTCGCCGGGCGCACCCGCGAGCTTCTCGACCTCGATCACGTCGCCCTCGGCAACCTTGTACTGCTTGCCGCCGGTCTTGACGATCGCGTACATCGACGCGGACTCCCTGAGACTTGCGCAGCCGAAACTGAAGCTGCTTGGCGGATGTTGCTGAAGGTCCGGCGGCGCTGAATCCAAGCCGCACGCACGGAACTGGCGCCGAAAAAGCGCCGTCGGCAAGCCTACTTCATCGGCGTGCCCACAACCAAAACGGGGTTAACTCTTCCCGCAGGCCTTGTCCAGCTTAGCGTGCAGTTCGGAAAGCTTCTCATCGTCGATCTTCCCAAGATCACTCTTGAGCGCGGTGACCTGAGCTCCCATCGCCGCCAGAGCCTTCTTCACGGTCGGGTCCGCGGCCAGCTTGGACATGTCCAGCAGCGCGAACGCGTAGCCGTCGACGGTCCGGTCGACCTTCTCCGTCGCCCGGCTCTTGGCCTCGGCGCCCTGCTTCCCGGCGGCGCGGAGCACCTGGTAGTCGGCGGCGAAGTTGGTGCCGAAGCTGGTGCTGGTCCGGGCCGCCTGCGCGCAGATCGCGTCGGTGTCCTTGGACAGTGCGGCGTCACCGGCGGCGCCTGCGGCCGCCGTGGGCGCGCTCACCGCGGGAGCGGCGGACCCGTCCGCGGAACCGGCCGCCGGAGCGCTGGTGACCGGCGTGGGGGCCGCCGTGGTGGATTCCTGGGCGTCACCGGAGCAACCGGCGGCGAACAGGGCGAAAGACAGTGCGGCCGCGGCCGCGAGGTGGCGTCGCATGGGGATCTCCTCGGGGGACGGAAATCGATCCCGCCGAGGGTAACGGAAAACCCGGCCCGGCAGTTAACTTTCCTTACAGCTAACTGCGGGCCGGGTTCTCACAGGTCAGGGACGGGTACGCCGACGCGTCCCACCCCGACGGGACCGGCGGCGGCCGGTACCGGCGCTCACCGACTCGTCGTCGTCCTCTTCCTCGTCGTCCTCGGCCGCGTCCGGGTCGTCAGCACCCGTCAACTGCAGCGGCTCCGGCTCCGGCGCGGCGGGGTACTCCGCGCCGTTGGTCTCCGGGGCCTCGTAGCGGGACAGGTCGTACCCGCTGATGTCGTACTCGTCGTCGCCGGCCGCGGTGGTCGGCGCGGGCTTGCCCGGCCGGACGATCCCGGACCCGGCGATCGGCGCCGCCGGCACCCCGGCCACCTCGGCGGCCGGACCGGTCCGCTCCGGCTCGACCGTGACCGGCGGGGTCACCACCGGCGGAGTCACCACCGGCGGAGTCACCACCGGCACGGTCACCACCGGTGTGACCACCACCGGCTCGACGATGACCGGCTCGACGATGACCTCGGTCACCACGGCCTCGACCGGCTGCGCCACGGGCTGCTCGAACGGCAGCTCGGCCGGCGCCTCGCCACCACCACGCCGCCGCCGCGACCGGCCACTGGCGGCAGGCTGCTGCTGCTGGTGGTGCTGTTGCTGGTGATGCTGCTGCTGCACCGGTGCCTCGGTACGCACGGCCGCCGCCACCGCCTTGACCTGGGTGACCGCACCCCCGCCACCGTTGCCGCCGCCGTTGGAGCGCTTCTCCGGAACCGGTTCGGTGTGAATGATCACGCCGCGACCCTTGCAGTGGTCACAGTTCTCGCTGAACGCCTCGAGCAGTCCGGCGCCGATCCGCTTCCGGGTCATCTGCACCAGGCCGAGCGACGTGATCTCGGTTACCTGGTGCTTGGTCCGGTCCCGGCCCAGGCACTCGGTCAGCCGCCGCAGCACCAGCTCGCGGTTGCTCTCCAGCACCATGTCGATGAAGTCGATCACCACGATGCCGCCGAGGTCGCGCAGCCGCAGCTGACGCACGATCTCCTCGGCCGCCTCCAGGTTGTTCCGGGTGACGGTCTCCTCGAGGTTGCCGCCCGCACCGGTGTACTTACCGGTGTTGACGTCGACCACGGTCATCGCCTCGGTCCGGTCGATCACCAGGTGACCACCGGACGGGAGGAAGACCTTGCGGTCCAGACCCTTGAGGATCTGCTCGTCGATCCGGTGCTCGGCGAAGACGTCACCGGCACCGACGTGCCGGTGCAGCCGCTCGACCAGGTCCGGCGACACCGAGTGGAGGTAGTCCTCCACCTCGAGGTACGCCTGCTCGCCCTGCACGATCAGCTCGCGGAAGTCCTCGTTAAAGAGGTCCCGGACCACCCGGATGACCAGGTCGGGCTCCTCGGAGAGCGCCCGCGGGGCGTTGCCCTCGGCCGCCCTCGCCTGGATGTCCTCCCACTGCGCCTGCAGCCGCTTGACGTCCCGGGCCAGCTCGTCCTCGGTGGCGCCCTCGGCCGCGGTGCGCACGATCACACCCGCGCCGTCCGGCACCAGCTTCTTCAGGATGTCCCGGAGCCGCTTGCGCTCGTTGTCCGGCAGCTTGCGGCTGATCCCGGACGCGTTGCCGTTCGGCACGTAGACCAGGTGCCGGCCGGAGAGCGCGATATGGCTGGACAGCCGCGCGCCCTTGTGACCGATCGGGTCCTTGGTGACCTGCACCAGCACCGAGTCACCGGAGCGCAGCGCCTGCTCGATCGAGCGGGCCCGGCCCTCCAGGCCGGTGGCGTCCCAGTTCACCTCGCCGGCGTAGAGCACCGCGTTGCGGCCCCGGCCGACGTCGACGAACGCCGCTTCCATGCTCGGCAGCACGTTCTGGACCTTGCCCAGGTACACGTTGCCGACCATGGTGCCGGAGGTGGCCCGGGCGACGTAGTGCTCGACCAGGACACCGTCCTCGAGCACGGCGATCTGCAGCCGGTCGGTCTTCTGCCGCACCACCATGACCCGGTCCACCGCTTCACGGCGGGCCAGGAACTCCGACTCGCTCAGGATCGGCGGACGGGTCCGGCGCTGCTCGCGACCGTCCCGGCGGCGCTGACGCTTGGCCTCCAGCCGGGTCGAGCCGGAGACGCCCTGCACCTCGTCGATGGTACGACGGGGCTCACGCACCCGGACCACGGTGTGCACACCGTCTTCGATGCCACCGGTCTCGGCGTCCCCGCCGGCGCCCTTGCGGCGACGACGGCGGCGACGGCGCGTGACGCCACCCTCGCCCTCCTCGGACTCCTCGTCCTCGGCGTCGTCCTCGCTGACCGCTTCGGCGTCGCCCTCGGGCTCGTCGGCGTCACCCTCGACGTCGTCGGCCTCGTCGGACGGGCCCTTGCCGCGGCCACGGCCACGGCGGCCACGGCGGCGACGCCGGCGGCTGCCGTTCTCGTCATCGTCCTCGGAGTCGTCGTCGACGCCGTCCTCGACGTCGTCGGCGCCCTCGTCGACCTCGTCCAGCACCGGCGACTCGGCCACCACGGCGACCGGCTCGGCGGCCGGCTGCTCGTCGGCGGCGCCCCGGCGACGGCGGCGGCTACGACGGGGGCCCTCGGTGGGCTCGTCGGCAGCTGCCTCGTCGGTGACCTCGGCCACCGGGGCCGGGGTCTCGACCGGCTCGGCCACCGCGGCCGGGACCGGCGCGAGCGGGTCGGCGATCGGGCGGCGACGCCGGCTCACCGGCGCGGGCTCGTTCTCGGTCGCCTCGGGCGGCATGAAGAGCACCGCCGGGGGCAGCGCGGCACGACGGCCCCGGGCCGGCGCGGCCGGCTTCTCCTCGACGAAGTCGTCGTCCAGCGCGAGGATCCCGACCACCGGAACCTCGGCGGTCTCCTCGACCGCCTCGTCCTCCAGCGGCTCGGGCTCCACCGGCGCGGGCACCTCGACGAGCGCCGGCTGGGCCGGCTCCGGCTCGACGGCGGCGACCTTGCGGCGGGTACGGGTGGCCCGCTTCACCGGCGCGGCCTTGACCGGCGCGACGGCCTCCTCGGCGACCGGCGCCTCGGCGACCGGTTCCGGGGTGACCTCGGCAGGAGCTTCCGCAGTGGTCTCCGCGACGGCCGGAGTCTCCGGCGCGGCGACCTTACGGCGGCTCCGAGTGGCCTTTTTCACCGGCGCGGCCTTCACCGGCGCCTCGGACGGATCCGAGGCGGCCGGGTCGGCGGTAGCCGGCTCAGCGGCGACCGGCTCGGTATCAGCCGGTGCGGACGTGGCCGGATCGGCCTCGGCCGCGGGCGCCGCCACCTTGCGGCGCGGTGCCCTCGTCCGGCGTGCGGGCGTGGTAGCGGTGGCGGCATCGGCGGGCGGCGTGACTGCACCGTCCCGTTCACCGCCCTGTTCTCCCAGGTGGACTGGGGGCTCGTTATCGAGCATGGGCGCTCTCCAGTTCTGGCGTCCCCGGGCGCGGGTAAGCGCTGCCACGCAGGGTCGCTGCAAGTGTTTCGGGCCCGTCCGAGACGGACGGGCTGCCGAAGTCTGCCAAGTGAACGCCGACCGGATGCCGGTCAGTGTCCGCCGATGCCGACGCCCTCGCGATCCGCCTCCAACGGATCGACGATCTCCCCCTGCTCGGTGAGTGTGCCCTGGGCCAGCCGGGTCACCCTTGGGGGTACCGGCGGCTCCAGGCCAGCCACGACGCGCAGACCGGATAGGACGTCATCGGGCCGCACGGAAGGTATTACCTGCCGTACGACAAGGTCGATTATCGCACACGGTACTCCACCGGCCCCGGAAGGTAGGTCCGGCTCTGCTTCCACCATGCATCCGACCACGGCCGCGCGCGCGTCGAACGAGCGGAGGCCCTGCTTGGTCATGCGTTCGACGAGCACTTCGGGGGCTTCCAGGAACGCGGCAACCGCAGCTCGGGCGGCCTCCGGCTCGATCTGGAACAGCTCAAGACGCCACCGGGACGCGTCGATCCGCTCGGCGAGGCTGCCCTCGCCGGCCACCACCGCCTCCAGCACGTCCAGGCCCGGTGACAGCGCGGCGTCCAGGGCGACCCGCAACTGCTCCGGGTCGACAACGGCGTTCAGGCCGATCTCGAGGTACTCCGCCTCGCTGCCGACCCCGGTGGGCGCGGCGCTGGCGTACGAAATCTTGGGGTGGGGGGTGAAACCCTGAGAGAAAGCGATCGGGACGGCGGCGCGGCGCAGTGCGCGCTCGAATGCCCGCGCGAAGTCCCGGTGCGAGGTGAATCGCAGCGGTCCGCGCTTCGCGTAACGAAGGCGGATCCGCTGCACGACCGGGGCCTGACCGCCCACGGGCTGGTTCTTCGGAGGAATCGTCCTACTCCTAAGCGGGGACCCGCAGTCCGTTCACCGGGGTCAGGGGGAGAAGCTTCTTACCGGTCGGGCCGACCTGGATCTCGGTGTCCATCGACGGGCACACGCCGCAGTCGAAGCACGGGGTCCAGCGGCAGTCGTCCTGCTCGAACTCGGTCGTCGAGTCCTGCCAGTCCTGCCAGAGCCAGTCCTTGTCGAGGCCGGAGTCCAGGTGGTCCCACGGCAGGACCTCGGCCTCCTCGCGCTCGCGGGTGGTGTACCAGTCCAGGTCGACGCCGAAGCCGGGAAGCACCTCGGTGGCGGCCTCGACCCAGCGGGCGTAGTTGAAGTGCTCGGACCAGCCGTCGAAGCGGCCGCCCTTCTCCCAGACCCGGAGGAGGACCTGGCCGACCCGGCGGTCGCCGCGGGACAGCAGTCCCTCGATCAGCGACGGCTCGCCGTCGTGGTAGCGGAAACCGATGGCCCGGCCCAGCGAACGGTCACTGTTGATCGCCTGCTTGAGCAGCTTGAGGCGGCCGTCGATGACCTCCGGGGTGTCCATCTTGGCCCACTGGAACGGGGTGTGCGCCTTCGGCACGAACGCGCCGATCGACACCGTGCAGCGGATGTCCTTGGTGCCGGCGGCCTCACGACCGGCCCGGATCACCTCGTGCGCCATGTCGGCGATCTCCAGGACGTCCTCGTCGGTCTCGGTGGGCAGGCCGCACATGAAGTACAGCTTCACCTGCCGCCAGCCGTTCGAATACGCCGTGACGACCGTCCGGATCAGGTCCTCCTTGGTCACCATCTTGTTGATGACCTTGCGGATCCGCTCCGAGCCGCCCTCCGGCGCGAAGGTGAGCCCGGTACGCCGGCCGTTGCGGGACAGCTCCTTGGCCAGGTCGATGTTGAACGCGTCGACCCGGGTGGACGGCAGCGACAGCGACACGTTGCTGTCCGCGTACTGCTGGGCCAGGCCCGAGCACATGTCGCCGATCTCCGAGTGGTCCGCGCTGGAGAGCGAGAGCAGGCCGACCTCGCTGTAGCCGGAGAACTCCAGCCCCTCCTTGACCATCTGGCCGACCGTGGTGATCGACCGTTCCCGCACCGGGCGGGTGATCATGCCGGCCTGGCAGAACCGGCAACCCCGGGTGCAGCCGCGGAAGATCTCCACGGCGTACCGCTCGTGGACCGTCTCGGCGAGCGGGACCAGCGGCTTCTTCGGGTACGGCCAGGCGTCCAGGTCCATCGTCGTGCGCTTGGACACCCGGAACGGCACGTCCGGCCGGTTCGGCACGACGCGCTGGATCCGGCCGTCCGGCAGGTAGTCGACGTCGTAGAAGCGCGGCACGTAGATGCTCTCGGTGCGCGCCAGGCGCAGCAGCAGCTCGTCCCGGCCACCCGGGCGGCCCTCGGCCTTCCAGTCCCGGATGATCCCGGTGATCTCCAGGACGGCTTCCTCGCCGTCACCGAGCACCGCGGCGTCGATGAAGTCGGCGATCGGCTCCGGGTTGAAGCTGGCGTGGCCGCCGGCCAGCACGATCGGGTCGTCGATCGTGCGCTCCCGGCTCTCCAGCGGGATCCCGGCCAGGTCGAGCGCGCTGAACATGTTGGTGTAGCCCAGCTCGGTGGCGAACGAGATCCCGAGGACGTCGAACGCCTTCACCGGGCGGTGCGCGTCGACGGTGAACTGCGGGACGCCGGCCGCCTTCATCAGCGCCTCGAGGTCGGGCCAGACCGAGTAGGTGCGCTCGGCCAGCACGTCGGGCTGCTCGTTGAGCACCTCGTACAGGATCTGCACGCCCTGGTTGGGCAGGCCGACCTCGTAGGCGTCCGGGTACATCAACGCCCATCGGACGGTGGTGGCGTCCCAGTCCTTGACGACGGCGCCGAGCTCGCCGCCCACGTACTGGATCGGTTTGCTGACCAACGGCAGCAACTGCTCGAGCTGCGGAAAGACGGAACTCACGCTCATGGGTGTCCAGGGTACGCGAGAGGCTAAGGACCCAGCTCCTCAGCCGCGTGGTCCAGATCTATCGCGAACAGGTCGTTGCGGAACGCGCAGAGCTGCAGCGTCATCCGGGCCGCGCCGCGCTCGCCGACCACCAGCCGGATCGGCTTCCCGCGCTCGTCCAGCTCACCGACGATCAGGTCGAGCAGCCGCACCCCCGCGCTGTCCAGGAACGAGACCGCGGTCAGATCGATGAGTACCGCGTCGGCCAGGGTGGTCCGGGCGACGATCGCCCGGCCGATGTCGTTCGCGTTGGCCAGGTCGATCTCACCCTTCAGGTGGACCGTCTCGGCCACCCCGCGCTTCGAGAACGTCACCCACTGGTCCGTCGGGATCCGGTCCGTCGTGCGCCGTTCGGTCATGCGGCTTCCCCTCGGTGGCGGCGCATCGTCACCGTGGTTCCGTCGCCGCGGTCGAACAACACCTCGTCCATGCATTCCTCGATCAACGTGAGACCTCGCCCGCGGGACTCCCCCGGGCCACGCCAGCTGCCCCGGTCGGCCACCCGGATCTCCACCGCGTCGCCGGTGAGCGTGGCCGAGACGTCCACCACGCCGAACGGGTCGTTGCGGTAGCCGTGCTCGATGGCGTTCGCCACCGCCTCCGAACAGGCCAGCAGCACCGCGTTCAGGCAGTTCTGGTCGACCTGGTGGCCGAGCAGCCAGGCCCGCAGGTCGGAGCGGAGCAGGGTGATCTGCAGCGGGTCGGCGCCCAGCGAGCGCTCCAGCCGCTCCTCGGCGCCCAGGGTCAGGCAGAGCAGGCAGACGTCGTCGGCGTGCTCCCGGCCGACCAGGGTGTCGGCCAGCCCGGCGGTGAGGCCCTTCATCGGCGCGCCGCGCAGCCGGCTGAACGTCCGGTTGAGCACCTCGAAGCCCCGGTCGATCGGGCGGTCCCGGCGCTCGATCAGGCCGTCGGTGTAGAGCAGCAGGCGGCTGCCGGGGCCCAGGCTCACCCGGTGCTCGGTGCGGCGCAGGTCGGCGGCGCGCGAGCCGAGCGGGCCGGACCGGGCGTGCATCAGGAACTCGGCGGCGCCGGCCGGCTGGTGCAGCAGCGGCGGCAGGTGGCCGGCGCACGCGTAGACCAGCTCGTTGGACTCCAGGTCGACCTCGGCGTAGACGACGGTGGCCATCCGGGCCGACTCGACCCGCTGGCAGAACCGGTCCAGGCCCTCGAGCAGCCGGGCCGGGCCGTTCTCCCCGGTTGCCAGCGCCCGGATCGCGCTGCGCAGCTGACCCATCGTGCTGGCCGCCTCGAGACCCCGCCCGACCACGTCGCCGACCACCAAGGCCAGCTTGCTCGGGGTGATCAGGAAGGCGTCGAACCAGTCGCCGCCGACCTCCAGATCCTGCCCGCCGGCCTGGTAGTGGGTCTCCACGGTGAACCGCGGGTCGTTGCCCGGCACGTCCGCGGCGAGCAGGCTGCGCTGCAACGACTGGGCGATGGCGCGTTCCTGCTCGTAGAGCCGGGCGTTCTCGAGCGCCAGCCCGGCCCGATCGGCCAGGTCGACCAGGAACGCCCGCTCCGCGTCGACGCCGCGCCGGTCGGTCGCCATCCGCACCGCCAGGGTGCCGAGCACCCGGCCACGCGCGGTGAGCGGCAGCACGGTGCAACCGAGCGGGTCGCCGTCGGTGGCGAAGACCGGTTTCACCGCGGCCGTGGCCTCGGCGATCCGGTCGGCGAGCAGGTCCGGGTCCGGCGGCGGGCCACCGGCATCCTCGCGCAGCCCGGCCGAGCCGACGTGCAGCCGCACCCCGGCCCAGTCGGCGATCGACGGCGCCACCCGTTCGACGAGGCGGCGGCTGCGTTGCAGCAGCCGGTGCTCCTCGTCCAGCGCCCGGGTGGTGGCGGCCAGGAACTCGGCCCGCTCCTCGCGGCGGCGCAGGTCGTCATAGAGCCGGGCCCGGTCCAGCGCCTGCCCGGCCTGCTGGCCGAGCAGCCGGATCACCCGCAGCTCGCCGTCGCTGAGCCGGCGCTCCTCGGTGAAGCTGAACGCCAGCACGCCGAGCACCGTCACCCCGGCCTGGTCCTCGGCCGGGCCGGTGGTCAGCGGCAGCAGCACCACGGTCTTGCGGCCGGACCGGGTCATCGTCGCGGCCAGATCCGGGAAGTGCTCGGCGGCCTCGGCCAGGTTGTGCACCACGTGCAGGTCGCCGCGGCGGGCCACCTCGGCCACCGCGCGCGCCGAGCCGCGCGGCATGTCGTCCCAGTTGCCGGTGGTCGGGTCGGTGGACGCCACGGCGACCAGCTCGTCCCGGTCGGCGTCGGTCAGGTAGATGCTGGCACTGGTGGCCTGGAAGGCCGGTTGCGGCGCCCGCACCACGGCCTCGGCCACCTCCGCCTCGGTCGGCGCGGCGGCCAGGTCGGCCACTATCTGCTGCAGCACCTGGACGCGCTTGTCCGAGGCCTCGGCGTTGTTGCGGGCCAGCAGCAGCTCGTTCTCGTAGCTGCGCCGCTCGGTGGCGTTGAAGACCATGGTCCGGATCACCCTCGGCGCACCGCCGGCGGCCCGCTCGAGCACCGAGTTGACCAGCACGGGCACCCGGGAGCCATCCGCGCAGACCACGTCGAGGGCGATCTCGTGCACCTCGCTCTGCATGGTGAGCAGCGGCGCGTAGTGGGTCTCGTGGTAGATCTGGCAGCCCGGGGTGAGCAGGTCGCGGAACCGCCGGTGACCGACCAGTTCGGCGCGCTCATAACCGGTCCAGGTCAGGAACGTCTCGTTGACCCGGACGACGGTGCCGTCCGGGAGTGTCGTCAGATAGCCGCAGGGTGCATGTTCGTACAAGTCCTCGGGATCGTCGTCCCAGGGCAGTCGTAACTCCTGTGTCACGTCCGGCCCACCAGATTCGCTCACGCCAATGCTCCGCCGATCATGCCCGCTGTCTACAACCAGGACTTGATCGCGTCAACCGTCTCCTCCGGAGCGCTCAGGTTCGGACAGTGCCCCGTAGCGTTCAGCGCGGCGAACGTGCTCTGCGGGGTGTTCTTGTGGACGTACTCACCGACCACGCTCGGGGCGATCACGTCGTCCGAGCACTGCAGGACCAGCGAGGGCACCCGCATCTTGGGCAGATCGTCCCGGTTGTCGGAGAGGAACGTGACCCGGGCGAACTTCTTGGCGATCTCCGGGTCGGTCCGGCAGAACGAGTTGGTCAGCTCCTCGCCCAGCTCCGGCCGCTCCGGGTTACCCATGATCACCGGCGCCATCACGCTGGACCAGCCCAGGAAGTTGCTGTCCAGCGACACCAGCATCTGGTCGATGTCCTCGCGCCCGAAGCCGCCGACGTAGCCGGCCGCCTCGTCGTTGATGTAGCGCGGGGACGGGCCGATCATCACCACGCCGGCGAACCGCTCCGGCTCGCGGACCGCGGCCAGCAGGCCGATCATCGAGCTCACCGAGTGGCCGACGAAGACCACGTCGTGCAGGTCGTGCTCGTGCACGATCTCCAGGACGTCGGTGGCGTACCCGTCGAGGCTGGCGTACTTCGCGTCGTCGTACGCGGTCAGATCCGACCTGCCGTTACCGACGTGATCGAAGCTCACGATCCGGTGTGTGCCGGCGAACGCCGGGGTGACCAGCCGCCACATGTTCTGGTCACAGCCGTAGCCGTGCGCGAAGAGCATCGGCTGGCCGGACTCCCGGCCCGACATCGTGACGGCGTTTCTCTGCGTGGTCCCCATGCGGCGCGCGCCCTCCCCAGAACACGTGACGGGTCCCGCGCGTGAGGAAGTGAGAGGTGTCACCCACGGGGCCGGATGTGAAGTCCGGGTAACCATACGACTCCGGAGCGTTTCGCACATCGCCCCCGTTGTCCGCCATTCGTGCAAGCTGGTCGGATTCGCATCTCGTGCCCACCTGGCACACCGTCCCTAACCTGGTTGAAGACGCTCGCTCCCGGCCGGCGGAAGGAGATCGAAAACAATGGCTGACGTTCACTCCGGAGACACCACTCCGGCGGTCGGTCTGACCGACCCGACCCGTGTGCCCGGCTCCTCCGACGAGCCGGCGACCGGCGTGCTGCCGTCGCGGTGGAGCGGCGCCGCCCCGGTGCCGAAGGTCGGGCCGCGCAGGTCGTTCTGGCATCGCGTGGCCGATCGGATCAGCGGGGAACCGCAGCCGGTGGAGGACTACTGGGCCACGGTGCCCGCGGTGGACCCGTGGGCCGGGCAGGACACCCCGGTCTGGACCACCGAGCACCTGACCGCGCCGGCGCCCGCCGACATGCCGCCGACCCGCTGGGACACGCCGCCGGTCGAGCCGATGCCGCCGACCCGGATCGACGCGCCTACTGCTGCTTCCGCGCCGACCGCCGCTGCTCCGGGCGCTGCCGCTCCGGCCGCCCGACCCTCCGCCGAGCCGGTGAAGGTGGAGCTGCCCGAGAAGATCCGGGCGCTCGTCGACGCGCTGGCCGCGAAGGCCAAGGCCGGCCAGGCCGCGCCGACCGCCGTACCCCCGAAGTCGCCTGCCGGTCCGGCTCCCGGGAGTCAGCCGCCGCCGGTGAGTGGCAGCGGTCCGGCATCGGCCGTGCGCCGCGGCTGGTTCCGCAAGCCGACGACCGCGCCGGCGCCGAGCCGGGTCCCGGTCCCGCCGCGCCCACCGGTCGCCGCACGCCCGGCGCCGCCGTGGTCACCGCCCCGGCCGCGCCGCAAGCGCCGCCGTCTGCGCCGCTTGCTGCTGGTCGTCGCGGTCCTGGCCGGTCTGTGGTTCGGGGCGCCCCTCGCGTACGACAGATGGCCCACCCTGGCCCAGTTCCCGGCCACCGCCGAGCTGCCGGACCGGATCGGCGACCTGAGGCTCCGGATCGACGACGCCAGTCAGCGCGCGATCGAGCGGCTGGCCGGTCAGCTGGACGCGGCGGACTCGATCGGTGACGCGTTCGCCGGCGTCTACGGCGACGACAGCGGCAAACGGGTCACCGTCTACGGCGTCACCGGCTGGCGTTTCACCCCCGACTCGGACGTGACCAGCCAGCTGGGCCGGATCGCCGGCGACGCGAAGCTGACCGACGTCCAGGACTACCCGATCGACGAGTTCGGCGCGCACGAGAGTTGCGGCACCGGCCGGCTGAACGGGACGTCCACGGTGATCTGCACCTGGGCCGACCACGGCAGCATGGCCACCGTCCTGCTCACCCGGCGATCGGTCGCGGAGAGCGCGAAGCTGGTGGCCAGGTTGCGCGGTGAGATGCTCAGCCCGCAGTTCGGGGCCTGAGCGTCATTCGGGGCGCTTGGGGGCGTAACGCGGGATGTACTCCTGGCCGGTCAGCCGCTGGATCTCGCCCATCACCTGGTCGGTGAGCTCGCGCAGCGAGGTCCGGTCGTCACCCCGGCCGATCGTCTCGATCGGCTTGCCGAACTTGATCGTCACGGTGCCGCGCATCAGTTTCGGGGCCAGCCGGCCGATCGGCTGCACCACGTCGGTGCCGAGCATGCCGACCGGGATGATCGGGACGCCGGCCGCGACCGCCAGCCGGGCCACGCCGGTGCGGCCGCGGTAGAGCTTGCCGTCCGGTGACCGGGTGCCTTCGGGGTAGACCGCGACGAAGTCGCCGCCCTTGAGCGCCGGGATCGCGGCGTCGAACGCGGTGAGCGCGGCCCGCCCACCGGCCCGCTCGACCCGGATCGCGCCGAGACCCTCCATCAGCTTGCGCGAGAAGAAACCCTTCACGCCTTTGCCCACGAAGTAGTCGGACTTGGCCCAGAACGCCAGGTGCCTCGGCACCGCGGCGCCGAGGAAGAGCTCGTCGGCGACCGACAGGTGGTTCCCCGCGAAGATCGCCCCGCCGGTCTTCGGCAGGTGTTCAAGACCTTCGATATGCGGCTTCCATCCCACCATCAGCGTCGTGCCGACAGTGAGCTTGCCGATCGTGTAGATCAGCGGCAACTCGTCCTCCGAAAGACCAGTACAACGAAAGATGTGGGGTGAAGAGAGGTTAACGGACGCGAGCCCGCCGTGGACTATTGATCTTGCCGGTCGCCCGGACATTCGCCGCTTCCGACGAACATCCGGGCCAGTCGGTTATGTCACATTGCGAGGACGGACACCGTCACCTGCTCACCGTCGCCGACCTCGCCGGCGAACCCGGTGGTGTCGCCGTAGGTCAGGGACGTGGCCAGGGTCTCACCGGCGACGAACTCGCGGTGCGCCTCGACCGCGGCCCGCACCGCCGGCGACGCCGACAGCACCAGCGCGATCCGGTCCGAGACGTCCAGGTCGGCGTCCCGGCGGGCCTGCTGCACGACCCGGATCACGTCGCGGGCCACGCCCTCGGCGGCCAGTTCCGGGGTGACCGTGGCGTCCAGCACGACCACACCGGCGCCGGCCGGCAGCGGGGCGGAGTTCTCCGCGTCCGAGGCGACCAGCTTCAGCTCGTACTCGCCCTCGGCCAGGGTGATGCCGGCCGCGACCGGCGCGCCGTCGACCAGCTCCCAGTCACCGGACTTGACCGCCTTGATCACCTGCTGGACCTGCTTGCCGACCCGCGGGCCGAGCGCCCGGGGCACCACGGTCAGCACCTGCCGGCAGTACGCGGCCACGTCGTCGGTGAAGACCACGTCCTTGACGTTCACCTCGTCCTTGAGCAGGTCACCGAGATTTTTGAGACTACCGCTGTTCTTCAAAGCAACGGTCAGCGTGGCCAGCGGCAGCCGGACCCGCAGCGCCTTGGCCTTGCGCAGCGACAGCGCCGCCGACGCCACGTCCCGGATCGCGTCCATCGAGGCGACCAGCTCGCGGTCGGCCGGGAACGCGTCCGCGGACGGCCAGTCGGTCAGGTGCACCGAACGGCCGCCGGTCAGGCCGCGCCAGACCTCTTCCGCGGTCAGCGGCGCGAGCGGCGCCACCACCCGGCAGAGCGTCTCGAGGACGGTGGCCAGGGTGTCGAACGCGTCGGCGTCGCCGGCCCAGAACCGGTCCCGGGAGCGGCGGACGTACCAGTTGGTCAGGGCGTCGAGGTAGTTCCGGACGCTGCCGGCGGCACCGGAGATGTCGTAGCCGTCCAGCTGCTGCTGGGTCTGCTCGATCAGCTCACCGGTCTTGGCGAGGATGTACCGGTCGAGCAGGTGCGGGGAGTCCGTCCGCGTCGTTGCGACGTGGTTCGCCGCGTTGGCGTAGAGGCTGAAGAAGTACCAGACGTTCCAGAGCGGCAGCAGCACCTGCCGGACCGAGTCCCGGATGGCCGTCTCGGTCACCGGCATGTCGCCGCCGCGCAGCACCGGTGAGGACATCAGCATCCAGCGCATCGCGTCGGATCCGTAGGTGTCGAACGCCCGGTGGACGTCCGGGTAGTTGCGCAGCGACTTGGACATCTTGCGCCCGTCCTCGCCGAGCAGGATGCCGTGGCTCAGGCAGTTGCGGAACGCCGGCCGGTCGAACAGCGCGGTGGCCAGCACGTGCATGGTGTAGAACCAGCCGCGGGTCTGCCCGATGTACTCCACGATGAAGTCACCCGGGTAGTGGTGCTCGAACCAGTCCTTGTTCTCGAACGGGTAGTGCACCTGCGCGAACGGCATCGAGCCGGACTCGAACCAGCAGTCCAGCACCTCGGGCACCCGGCGCATGGTGGACTGCCCGGTCGGGTCGTCCGGGTTGGGCCGGGTCAGGTCGTCCACGTACGGCCGGTGCAGGTCGGTGACCGCGACCCCGAAGTCGCGCTCCATCTGTTCGAACGAGCCGTAGACGTCCACCCGCGGGTACGCCGGGTCGTCCGACTTCCACACCGGGATCGGCGAGCCCCAGAACCGGTTGCGGGAGATCGACCAGTCCCTGGCGTTCGACAGCCACTTGCCGAACGAGCCGTCCTTGATGTGCGCCGGCGTCCAGGTGATCTCCTGGTTCAGCTCGACCATCCGGTCCCGGAACTTGGTCACCGCGACGAACCACGACGACACCGCCTTGTAGACCAGCGGGGTGTCGCAGCGCCAGCAGTGCGGGTACGAGTGCGTGTACCCCTCGTGCCGCAGCACCACGCCGCGCGCCTTGAGCGCCGCGGTCACCGGCTTGTTGGCGTCGAAGACCTGCAGCCCCTGGAAGTCCGGCACCAGCGAGGTGAACCGGGTCGCCTCGTCCACGGTGACCACGGTCGGGATCCCGGCCGCGAGGCAGGCGTTCTGGTCGTCCTCACCGAAGGCAGGCGCCATGTGGACGACACCGGTGCCGTCCTCGGTGGTCACGAAGTCCGCGCCGAGCACCTGGAAGGCGTTCTCCCCGGCGGGCTCGAGGAGGAAGTCGAAGAGCGGGGTGTAACGGCGGCCGACAAGATCGCGCCCTTTCACGACAGCGACCTGCTCGAACCCCTCCAACTCCTTGGCGTAAGCGCCCACGCGCGCCTCGCCCATCAGCAGCTTTTGCCCGGATTCATCGGATAAAACCGCATAATCGATGTCCGGGCCGACAGCCAGCGCCAAGTTCGACGGCAGCGTCCACGGCGTGGTCGTCCACACCGCGATGTCCTCGCCGGTGTCGAGCCGGAACTTCACCGTCAGAGCGGGATCCGTCCGGTCCCGATAGACGTCGTCCATCCGCGTCTCGGTGTTCGAGAGCGGCGTCTCACACCGGTAGCAGTACGCGAGGACGCGGAACCCCTCGTACACCAGGCCCTTCTCGTGCAGGGTCTTGAACGCCCACATGACCGACTCCATGTAACTGGGGTCGAGGGTCTTGTAGTCGTTCGCGAAGTCCACCCACCGGGCCTGGCGGGTGACGTACCCCTCCCAGTCCTTGGTGTAGGCGAGCACCGAGGTCCGGCAGGCCTCGTTGAACTTGTCGATGCCCAGCTCGACGATCTGCGCCTTGTTGGTGAGGCCGAGTTGCTTCTCGGCCTCGATCTCGGCCGGCATCCCGTGGGTGTCCCAGCCGAACCGGCGCTCCACGTGCTTGCCGCGCATCGTCTGATAGCGCGGCACCAGGTCCTTGACGTACCCGGTGAACAGGTGGCCGTAGTGCGGCAGGCCGTTGGCGAACGGCGGGCCGTCGTAGAAGACGTACTCGTTGGCGCCGTCGTCGCCGGCCGGGCGCTGCTCGACCGAGGCCTCGAAGGTCTTGTCCTGCGCCCAGAACTCCAGGACGGCGCGCTCGACCGCGGGCAGGTCCGGCGACGCCGGCACGCCGGACGCGTCAGTGTGTTGCGGATACATCAGGTGCTCCTCGAACAGTCATCGTGGTGACTGCGAGGACGAGCGCCTGGCCCGCGGTACCACCTCGCTTGACTCCCCCCGGTGGGGGAAGCCCGCTCATTCGCCGGCTGTCGCGCGTGCCGATCCGCCCGGTTCTACTGGAGCCGTAGCTCGTTCTTCCGGTGGCTCCCCGGTGATGGCCGGTTCGTCGCCTGCGTCCCGACAACGATACCGGCCAAGCCCGGATTCCCTCATCCGCATTCCGGCCACCGGGTCGCTGGCCGGCGCTCAGGGGTGTCTCACGTCCCGTGAGACACCCCTGAGGCCCAGCCGGAGCCGGTTACGGCTGCAACGTGGTGGACCAGAGGGCGGCGCCGTCGCGGTCCCGCAGGTGGACCGTGAGCGCGCCGGACCGCCCGTCGATCTCCACCTCGCCGAAGTGCTGGTAGCCCTGTGCCGGCGAGGTGTTCGCCACCGGCGGGGCGTGCACGTAGACCGCCTCCGGCCCGAACGTCGCGTCCAGCGTGTTCGGCCCGAACGCGCCCGCGTGCGCCGGTCCCGAAACGAACTCCCAGAACGGGGTGAAGTCCTGCACCGCGGCCCGCGCCGGGTCGTAGTGGTGCGCGGCGGTGTAGTGCACGTCCGCGGTGAGGAACACGATCCCGGTCACGCCGTGCCGGTGCGCTGCCCGGAGCACCTCGGCGAACTCGATCTCGCGGCCGGCCGGCGCGCCCGGGTCGCCCTGGCCGACACCCTCCTGGGCGGCCGCACCGTCCGGCACGACCAGGCCGATCGGCAGGTCGTTGGCGATCACCTTCCAGGTGGCCCGGCTGTGCCGCAGCCCGTCGATCAGCCACCGCCGCTGCTGCGCGCCGAGCAGGCCACGGTCCCGGTCTGCGTACGTGTTGCCGTCGTTGACGTCCTTGAACGTCCGCATGTCCAGCACGAACACGTCGAGCAGCGGCCCGTACGCGATCTTCCGGTACACCGGCCCGCTCGCCGACGGGATCGGCGTCCACTCGTGGTACGCCCGGTGCGCCCGCGCCGCCAGCACGTCCACCCGCTTCTCGGTGTACCGCGCGTCGTCCAGGATCTCGCCCGGGTACCAGTTGTTCGTCACCTCGTGGTCGTCCCACTGGTTGATCTGCGGCACCGACGCGACGAACCGCTTGTACGCGTCGTCCAGCAGGTTGTACGCGTACTGCCCGCGGTACTCGTCGAGTGTCTCGGCGACCTTGAGCTTGGCGTCGGTGAGCTGATTGCGCCAGATCCGCCCGTCCGGCAGCGTGACCGTCTCGGCCAGCGGGCCGTCGGCGTACACGGTGTCGCCGCTGTGCAGGAAGAAGTCCGGCCGGCGCAACCGGGCCGACTCGAACAGCTTCATCCCGCCGTAGGCCGGGTCGATTCCCCAGCCCTGCCCGGCCACGTCACCGGTCCAGACGAACCGGATGTCGGCGCGCCGGGTGGGCGCGGTGCGCAGCGTCCCGTCCACCGGCAGCCCGAACAGTCCCGGCCGGTCCAGGCTCTCCACCTTGGCCCGGTAGAAGATCTGCTCACCGGCGGGCAGGCCGCGCAGGCGCACCTTCCCGGTCAGGCCGGTCTCCGGGGTGACCAGCGGGCCGCGGACCACCCGCGAGCCGCGGAAGTCGGGCCGCCGGCTGGCCTGCACCCAGAGCCGTCCGGGCCGGTCCGCCCGCGCCCAGATCACCGCCGAGTCCGCGGTGGCGTCACCGCTCTGCACCCCGTGGGTGAGCACCGGCCGGCTACCGGCCGAGGAGAACGCCGGGGCCTCGAGCAGCACCCCGGCCACACCGCCGGCCATACCGGCACGCAACAGATTCCGTCGTGAGATCGCCGTCATGACTGATGCCTATCGATCCGAAGTGGCCTCGGGATGACCGTTCCCTAAACTTCACCCGGTGATCCGGATCGAGCTGGACGAGCCGACGCTGTCGCGCACCCGTATCGCGATCAGCCCGCTGGGCGAGCTGGTCTGCGGGCTCTACCTGCTGCGCCGGCACGCCGAGGCGCCGTGGCCGTACACCTCATGGGCGGTCCGGGCCCGAGAGGTCCTCCGGACCGAACCGGCGACCGCGCCCCTCGCGCTCTATTTCCAGCTGCCGTCCCGCTCACCGGACTTCCTGGACCCGGTCCCGGAGACCGCGCTGCCGACGTTCGCCGAGCAGCTGGACCGGCTCCGGGCCACCCCGGCCGAGGTGATCGCCGAGCAGTTCGCCACGTACCACCCGGACGGTGACCTGCCCGAGTTCCTGCGCCCGTTCCGGGACGACCGGCAGGCCGCGCTGGACCGGCTGGCCGGCGGGCTCGCCGCGAACCAGCGCTGGCAGGGCACCCTGGAAATGATCATGCTGGCGCCCCGGCGCCCGGTGCTGGTGGTCCTGCCGATCACCGCCGCCACCGCGCTCACCGGCACCTACGCGCTGCTCGCCACCCTGCTCTGGGGCCGGCTGATCTACGGCATCCGGCTCGACTTCGCGCACCCGCTCCGGTTCCTCGCCGCGGCGCTCGCCTGCGTGGCCGGGCTCGGCATGTTCGGGCTGCTGCTGGCGTCCACGTTCGTGCTGATCCGCAACGCGAACGCGCTGGCCAACCCGCTCGACTACCCGATCTGGCTGCTCTCCGGGATGCTCGTGCCGGTCAGCGTGCTGCCGTCCTAGACCGCGCCGATCGCCGCGGTCCTGCCCACCACCTGGGGCGCACGGGCGCTCCGGGAGGCCACCGGCGGCGGCCCGGTCTGGCCCTCGATCGGGATCTGCCTGGCCATCAGCACGGCCTGCCTGATCCTCGGCGCGTTCCTGCTGACCTCGTTCGAACGCCGCGCCCGCGTGGCCGGAACCCTGGCGCTGTCATGACGACGCTGCGACTCATCGGCGCCGGTGGCCTGCTCGCCTACCGGGCCCTGTTCAACTGGACCACGCCCGCCATGTATGCCGGCACGCTGCTCGCCGGCCCCACCTTCCAGCTGCTCTTCTTCGCCTACCTGGGCCGGCAGCTGGGTGTCGCCGACGACGGGTTCTTCATCCTCGGCAACGCGGTGCTCGCCGCGTCCTCGGCCTGCGTCTTCGGCGGCACCATGGCGGTCGCCAACGAACGGCGCTACGGGACGCTCGGGCACGTGCTGCTCTCGCCGCGCAGCCGCACGGTGATCTTCTGGGGGCGGGTGCTGCCGTACGCCGGGAACGGGCTGCTGATCGCCGCGTTCACCCTGCTGATGGGCACCCTGATGCTCGGCCTGCGGATCCCGCCCGCCGCGCTGCCCGGAATCGCGCTCGCCCTGGCGGCCGGCTCGCTCGCCTGCGGGTTCTTCGGGCTCACGCTGGGCGCGCTGGGGCTGCGGTTCCGGGACGTCTGGGTGGTGTCGAACGTCTCAGCGGCGCTGCTGCTCCTGCTCACCGGGGTGAACGTACCCCGGGAGAACCTGCCGCCGTGGATGGCCGACATCGGACAGTTCCTGCCGATCACCCACGCCGCGGAAGCCGCCCGGCTGCTCGCCGCCGGGCACGGCCTCGCGTCGGCCGCGCCCGCGCTGGGCACGGAGCTGCTGGTCGGCGCCGGATACGCCCTGCTCGCCGCGGTGCTGCTGCGGGTCTTCGAGGCGGAGTCGCGGCGCCGAGCCAGTTTGGAGACTATGTAAACCGGCTGGTCAGAGCGCCGGGAACCAGAGCGCGAGCTCGCGCTTCGCGCTGTCCGGCGAGTCGGACGCGTGCACCAGGTTCTCCCGGTTGGACAGCGACAGATCACCCCGGATCGTGCCGGCGGCCGCCTTGCGGCCGTCGGTCGCGCCGATCATGGCACGCACGACGTCGATCACCTCGTCGCCGGAGAGCACCACCGCGGCGAGCGGGCCGCTGGTCATGAACTCCTTCAGCGGCGGGTAGAACGCCTTGTCGACGTGCTCGGCGTAGTGCTGGTCGGCCAGTTCGGCATCCATCGTGCGCAACTCCAGCGCCTCGATGACCAGGCCCTTACCCTCGAAACGGGACAGAATCTCGCCGAGCAGGCCGCGGCTGACCGCGTCGGGCTTGATGAGGACGAGCGAACGCTCGGTGGTGCTGGACACGTAGTTCCTCCGTGAAGACGACAGGCCGACACGCCTGAGGTTCAGCCTATCGGTACCACCGAGACGGCGAGCGACGATGCCCGGACTGCCGTACTTTCGCGGAACATCCGGCGGGCCATAACCTGACGGGGAGAAGCGGGAGGTCCACAGTGGCGAACCAGACCGGCAGGCCCATCGCCCCGGCACGCAAGTTGGTGGCGGCGGTGATCGGCACGATAGCGGTCTTTGTGATCGTTTACGGTCTCGGCCTGGCGAGCTGGCCGGTGGCGATCTTCGGCTTGGTGATGCTGGCGATAGCCATCGCACTCACCATGGTCGGCAACGTGCGCCGGGGCGGCCGCGCCACGGTGGCCGGCAACGCGGAGGTCGTCGACATCAGCGCGCCGCCGATCTCCGGGGCGTACGGCCGCGCCGAGATCCGGGCCATCGTGGTGGCGCCCGGCCTGGGCACCTCCGAAGCGGTGATCAGGGACGGCCGGGTGCCGGTCGCGAAGTGGCCGACGATCGGCTCGACCGTGCCGATCACCGTCGACGTCGACGACACCCGCCGCGTCCGGGTCAACTGGAAGGACGCGCCGGCCCGCGACGAGGGCGCCGACCCGCCGCAGCAGGTGCAGCCCGACCTCGGCGAGGACCCGGACGACGCGGACGACGCCGGGCTCAGCGCGGTCGCGCCGGGCCCGTGGGAGGGCCGTGACAACGACTTCGTGACCGAGCCGACCAGCACGCCGGTCGTGGTCCGGGACACCCCGGACGGGCCGATCCTCGAGGGACAGCTGGTCGGGACCGGGGAGCAGGCCACCCCGCTGCCCCGCCGGGCGGCCAACGGGCCCCGCTCGGGCTTCGACACGGCAGCCACCGATCCGGTCGGTTTCGACCCTCTCGACCCGGACCCGGCCGACCCCCGCGCCACCTCGCCGGTCTCTCCCGGCGCTCCCGGCTCCCCGGTGTCCCCGGGCGCTCCCGGACCCACCGGCTCACCGGCCGCGGCTTCCGAGCCTGCGCCGTCCACCGACCAGGTGCGCAACGCCGACGCCGACGCGCCGGTCTCCCCGGCCCGGGGTCATTCCTCCGCCGAGTCCGGTGCCGACTCCCGCGACCGGCCGTCCAACGGCACCGCCACCAGCCGTCCCGGCTCCGGCGCGTCGTCACAGGCCTGGCCGTCCGCCAGTTATCCGCCACCGCCCGCCACGGCCGGTCCGGCAGCCGGCGACGACTACCCGCCCCCGCCCGGTCCGTCCGTTCCCACGCTGGGCGACGACTACCCACCACCGCCGGGAC